>DATCUA010000337.1:0-2266 GCA_036567645.1 Rectinemataceae bacterium
TCCCATCAAAGGCCTCCCTTCGGACAAACGGGCCGACTCGCTCGGCCTGCGCGTTTAACCCTAGCACGAAGACGAGAAAACGGGCAACCGGAAACGCGTCCGGTTGCCCGTTTTCAGGTACGGCTCAGGAGCCTTCGGCTCACTTGAACTGGGTATAGTTTTCCTTGGTCACCTTCTGGTAGGGAACCCAGACGTACTTGCCGTCGGTGATTTCCCAGCCGGCTTCGGTGACTTTCTTGCCGGTGGCGAGCGCGAAGGCGAGGTCGAAGGTGGCCTTGCCCTGGTTCTTGGCATCGTTGAGGACGGTGCCGAGGAGGGTGCCTTCCTCGACGGCCTGGAGGGCGGGGGCGGTGGCGTCCACGCCGACTACGACGATCTGCTTCTTGCCGGCGAAATAGCCGTCGGACTTGAGGGCCTCGATGGCGCCGAGGGCCATGTCGTCGTTGTTGCAGAACACGACTTCGATCTTGTCGCCATGGGCGGCGAGGAAGGCTTTCATCTTCTCGAAGGCCTTGGGTCTGTCCCAGAAGGCGGTGTCTTCGGCCAGCTTCTCCACTTCGATTCCGGCCTCGGTGACGGCCTTGATGGAGAACTCGGTGCGGAGCTCGGCGTCCTGGTGTCCCGGCTCTCCCTTGAGCATGATGTACTGGATCTTGCCGTCCTTGTTCTTGTCGGCGGCGGGGTTGGCCTTCCAATAGTCGACCACGACCTGTCCCTGCATGGTGCCGGACTGCTCGGCCTTGGCGCCTACGTAGTAGACCTTGTCCCACTTGGCCATGTCTTCGGCGAGGGGCTCGCGGTTGAAGAACACGACGGGGGTTTTCTTGGCCTTGGCCTTGTCGATGATGGCGGCTGCGGCGGTGCGATCGACTGGGTTGATGGCTATGGCCTTCATCTTCTTGGAGAGGAATGCGTCTACCTGATCGTTCTGGGTGGGCTGGGCGTTCTGGCTGTCCACCACCTCGACCTCGGCCTTGTCGGCCGCGTTTTCGGTTATAGCGTTGCGAACGTAGGACATGAAGGTGTCGTCGAACTTATAGATCGCGACGCCAATCTTGGGCTTGCCGCTCGCGGCCCCGCCACAGCTGGCGAGGAGGGCAACGAGCACCGCAAGAACGACGAGAAGCTTTTTCATCTTCTTCCTCCTGGATGCATTCTGCGCCTTTAAAAGCGCAGACGATAGTGTATCGGTTAACGTTCTCCCTGTCCAGGAGGAAAGCCGCGAAATAGAGTGAAGAAAGTGCCCATCTGCGCCCGGATGGCCTCAGCCGCGCTTCAAGTGGGCATACCAGAGCAGGCGGGCGAGATTGCGTAGGGATCCCACGAGTATGGATACGAGGAGGAAAGCCGCCCCGCCTGGCTCCATGACGAGAAGGTCGTGGTACACGAGCTCGGTTCCAACAATGTAGCCGCCCAGCATGGGCACGAGAAAGAGGATAGCGACTCGGAGGGCAATCCCCAGGCCCGTCCTCGACAGGACCAGGCCCGTGAGTATTCTCCTCTCTCCCGCCAGATCCCGGTCCGACAGCCTCCGGGCCCATGAAAAGGCGGTGAGCGTCTGGAAGAAGAGGCTGGCCACGTAGACAAGGGCGGCTATTCCCGCTATGGCCAGCGCTCGGCTGAGGGGAGGGAGCCTGGGGCTGGAACCGTGGAATATGATGCGCTCGGCCGCATCGGTGAGGAGGGGAAGGACGATATTGGCCTGGATGGCTCCGCCCTGGGAGGAGAGTATGGCCATGCCGGCGTTCTCATCCGGCCACAGCACGATGCGCGAACAGAACCCCTCCACCGATCCGCCCTGGTAGGCCATCTTTCTTTCGCTGCGGTTGCCGATGCGCCAGCCGAAGCCCGTGTCGCCTTTGGGCAGGAGAGGCTCGTGCAGGCTCCTGGCCGAGATCCTGGGCATGCCTGCAGCTTCGCCGGGGGTTCCCGGACGGGCGGTCAGGTATGCCAAGAATCTTCCCATGTCCTCGATAGTCGATACTATTCCGTCGGCCGGGGCTGCGATGGAAGGCACGCGCGATTCATAGGGGAAGGAAATGCCGAAGAAGAGCCCCGAGCCAACGGCCACTCCCTGGAGAGAGTCGGGCCGGGCGGTTGTGCCGTGCATGCCTAGGGGAATCAGAATCCGGCCCTGCAGCAGCTCGTCGAAGACCGCGCCTCCGGCGTTCTCCATAACCGCCCCCAGAATGCGGTAGACGAAGCGGGAGCGGGGAACCCTGGACTTGTCGAGCCGCGAGCGCAGGAGCCGCTCGGGGTCGAGTTC
>DATCUA010000338.1:0-2287 GCA_036567645.1 Rectinemataceae bacterium
ATAGGAGAGGTTCACCTTCTCGACGCCGGGGATGCGGGCAGCCGCGCGCACGGCGTCGCAGGCTGTGTTGCCTCCCCCGGCCACGACGACCTTCTTCCTTCCCGCGTAGGCTCCAGACCCTTCCGCGTTGACGCGCCTCAGGAAGGCGAGGGCGTCCAGGCATTCGGGCTCGGGTTCTGGCGCCCCCTGGTTCGCGGCAGTCCCGGAAGCCTCCGCCTCGCGGCCGAGTCGCAGGCTCCTCGGCTTTTCGGCCCCGGCTGCGAGGAAGATGCTCGTGTAGCCGCGGGAGAAAAGCTCCTCGGCCGAGGCTGGCCTCTCTCCCTTTCTGATCTTTACGCCCAAGCCGGCTATGGAGGCGATGTCGGCCTCGATCAGTTCGCGGTCTATCCTGAAGCGGGGAATGGTATGGGAAGGCACCCCTCCGGGAGATTCTTCCGGATCGAAAACGGTTACGGGCTGGCCCATGATGGCGAGGTGACGGGCGCAGGCGAGACCGGCAGGGCCCGCGCCGACTATGGCCGTACCGAGGCCGGGAAGGCCTGCATGGCTTGGCTGGCTTGGCTCGGGCGCCGCGGCTACAAGGGGGGAAAGCCTCGCCTTACCCGAGATCGCGGCATCCAGCTTGACGCCGCGTATCCGCACCGGCCCTTCGTAATCGACGCGGGAGCAGCGCTCCTGACAGACGTGGTCGCAGAGCGTTCCCGTGATGCGCGGCAAGGCGTTGTCCGAAAGGATGATGGCCAGGGCCCTGTCGCTTTCGCCCGAACCCTGGGCCGCTACGTAGGCGGGCACCTTCTGGCCTACGGGGCAGGCGCGCTCGCAGGGGGCGGCGAAGCAGTCTGTGAGGGGGAGGGCTCCTTCGATCCGCGCTGCGCCGGATTTCCAGTCTTCGCGGTATTCGGCGCGGGAGAGGCAGGCTTCGGCCAAGCGTTCCAAGGCTTCCGCGTCGGGAGCGTGGGGCGAGGAGGGGAGGGCGGCCGATGCCAGCCGGGCGATCTGGCCCAGGCGCAGGTAGCCGCCCGGCTTGAGGATGTCGGTGGCGAGGGTCAAGGGGCCCAAGCCCGCTTTTATGAGCTCGGAGGCGTTGAAGGCCGAGACACCTCCGCAGTAGGAGAACCTTCGCCCGTATTCGGGAAGGCTGGCAGCGAGGCGGGCGGCGAGGCGCGCGGTGATGGGAAAGAGCGCCCTTCCCGACATGTATCGCTCGGCGCCTGGCAGACGGCCGCCTGAATTCGCGTTCGCGAGGGTGTTGGACAGCTTTACCCCGAAATTCCTCCCATGGGCCTTGGCTGTGGCATCCAGGCTCCGGATCAGTTCGAGGGCATCGGCGAACTGGAGGTCGTGCTCGAAGCTCTCCCGCTTCAGGAGGATTCTCTCCCAGCCGAGCGTATCCAGGATCCGCCTCGCTTCCTCGTAGCCCACGAGGGTGGGATTGAGCTTGATATAGGCGTCGAAGCCCTTTTCCTCTATGAGATAGCTCCCGATCCTGCCTATCTCCTCGGGCGGGCAGCCGTGCATGGTCGAGAGGGTGATGGAATGGACGGGTCGGTTCGCGGGACTGGAGGCGAGGACTCTCGCCCTTTCCCTGCCCTCCTCGCCGAAGGCGCGAGCGAAGGCATCCGACTCGACCGCTTCTTTGAGCTCGGCCAAGGCCTGGTCCCAGTACGGATCGAGCTCGGGCCGCCGGAGGCCCTCGATGAAGGCGTCCACCTTGGGCCCCTTGATGCCCTTCAGGGTGTAGCCAACGGAGGCGTTGAAGAAAAAATCCTTCGGCTTGGGGGAGAAGACGGCGGCCATGGTTTGGACGGCCAGATAGCCGTTTATGTACTCGCGCCTCGCCTCATCCAGCGAAAGCTCGGTGGACCACTCGACATTGTGCCCCTCGTCCAGGGCTTCTATGCAGGGTTTCTCTATGTCGAGCCTGTCGTTCTCCTGGACGGTTTTGAGCTCGAAAACGCGAGCCCCGGCCAGATACGCCGCGAGGATGTTGGGGGCTATCTGGGTATGCGGCCCGGCGGCAGGCCCTACAGGGAAGCTCGCCTTGCCCGACATGACGCCGAGGCTTCCGGTCATGGCTTCCTCGGCGAAGAGGGGCCTGAAATACCTGCCCGGTATCTCGAATATCGAATCCTTGGCCAGATACTCGCCAGCCGTCCGCTCGAGGACGCGCTTGAGGGAGCTCGTGCCCATCACCTTGCTCATCTATACCCCCAGGTGAGGAATTTTCCGCTTCCGGGCTGCGCGAGGATGCGCCCCCTGTCGCCCGCTGACTCCCCCGGTTCTGCCC
>DATCUA010000339.1:0-2394 GCA_036567645.1 Rectinemataceae bacterium
GGCTGAAGCCCGCTCCCAAGGCGTAGAGAGAATCGTAGAGAGGAGCTGCCGCGAGGCCCACCGATAGATCCGCGTCCTGGCGCTGGGAGGTCTTGCCTAGCTTGATGCCCTTGCTCAGGGGTATGGTGCCCGAAAGCCCGAGGCTCGGCAGGAAGCTCCTGCCGGTGTAGGGGCTGCTGAAAATGTCGCGCAGGCCGGCCGACCAGCCGAGCCTGAGCGATGCGTAGTCCCTGAATGCCAAGCCCAAAGAAAGGTCGAGGCCGATGTCCTGGAACGAGGGGCTCCAGAGGTCGACCGAGGCGTCGATCTTCCAATTATAGGAACTATACAGGAAGCCGCGCGCTCCCAGGCCGAGGGTAAAGGCGGAGGGATAGGAAGAAGCCGAGCCGCCGAACATCCCCGTGAGAGGACTCGTTGTATACCCTTTCCCTATGCCTAGGAGAGAGAGGCCGAATCGCGTGTCCTTGAAGAAACCCAAATCCCCGGCGAGATAGGTGGCTCCCACATCGAGATCCAGGCCCCAGCCGAAGCCGCCGTTCCCGCCCATGGTGAGTCCGAGGGCGGCGCCCACCAGGATGTCCGACCTGAGTTCCTTGGAAAATCCCCCCCTCAGGGATCCGAATGTTCCCAAATCCATGCTCGCCATAGCCGCGGGAGCAGAAAAGAAGAGGGCGCTTCCCTCCCAAACTCCATACGGCGTGGGAAGAAGCAATCCGAGGGATGCGGCTGAACCCCAGCCCTGGCTTGTCGCGCCGAAATCGGTGATGCCAGTGTAGGCTGCCGAAGCGCGTATGAGCTGCTCGGCGCCCGGGGCGGATGGATTGAGGAGCGCGGCCCAGGGATTGGATCCCCCGGTGGTCGTGGGCGTCGACGCGAGGCCCCACGGAGAGTAGATGGAGCGGAGAAGGAGGCCGCCCTTGGGCGGATCATACCCGAAACTCGAGGCCAGGACAGCGAGGATCAGGATCGCGACTGCAAAGGTTCTCTTTTGGCTGGGCATCGGTCACTCCCTAGGCGCATCTTGCTACCCAATTAGGTATCACGGATCGCTCCGAAAAACAAAGCGGCGGCTTCCGCCGATGTGAGGAGACTCATCAGCCTCAGAATATCGGGGCCGATGAGGTCTCGATATCAGTATCGACAGGAAGGGCGCCCGTGTTTACGCTTCTCGGACTCGGGAGGCCTGCGGAGGCAGGCGAGGCGAATCTACTGGTAGATGACCAAGCCCGGGCGAGGCTCCAAGGCCATGACTTCTTCCGGAGTCAGGAGGGGTTGATCGAAGCCTGCGAGGGGGAAATCCGACTTGAAGAAGAGCTTGAAACCCTTGATCGGCATGTTCTCGGCCTTGGCAACCATGGAGTAGGTGCCGCGCTTCAGAGCGGGGCTTCCGAAGCCGTCGGCGGTGTGGACGAGGAGTACCCTCTCTTTATCGGCTCGTACCAACTGGCGGTCGCGTATCATCTTGTCGTGGAACTGATGCACGACAAGCATGCGGATGCCAGGTATCGAATTGGCCGTAATATAGTCTTGCATGATCTTCTGCGCTTCATTCAGCTCTTCGGCGGTGATAGAACCGATTTCCTTCATAGGTATCAGTGTGCGCCACTCCGGATCTATAGCCAGGTGAACATTCGGATAACGCAGGAATGGCACTATCTTCTCCATCGCCTGCCTGACCGTGTATTTGCCTATCTGATGATCCACGAAAACGAGCATGCCGACTGATTGGGCATAGGCGATATACTCTTCTAATACCGAATCCTTGAGATACCCTATCTCCCCTCCGGGCCAACAGGTTCCATAGATGAGATAGAACGCACCTATAGCCCCGTCCTGTCCGTTCACCCTATCGTACTCGCGCGACCAAGATTTCACTTGAGCCGCTATTTCCTCCTTGGAATAAAGTCCTAGGATGCCCATCTTCTTCGAAAACGGATGGCCATAGAAAGAGACGATCGTGTTGTTGGCCAAGATGGGTATGCGCTCCGAGAAGACCCCAGAAAAACCCTGCGTATCTCGATCCACTGTCTGGGGAAGGTTTACAAATGCGGCTTTCCTGTATAGGGCAGGGAAAAGCCTGTAGGGGGGATTGTCTGCTCCTGCAGAACCCCCGCAAGCTACTACTACCATCAGAATAGCTAATAATGTGCGAATGAGGCGCATCGATGCTCCCAACGGGCTACTCCAGCCCGCATTGAGTATCGTCAGCGTAGGCTTCAAGCTTTATATAGAAGAACCTGGGAAAATATTTCACTCGGTGGGATTTTCTTTCCCCTCTATTACGAAGATACCTGGAACAGCTCGAGTCCCAATCCTGAACAAAAATAACAATCTTATAATATTTTATTTTATAATATACACATATAATTTCATATTCCTAACACGAATTTTGGC
>DATCUA010000340.1:0-1523 GCA_036567645.1 Rectinemataceae bacterium
ATACTTGTTGCTTGTGAGCCCGAGGAAGGCCTTCATCACCGCTGCCGGGATCTGGAGGTAGGTCATCATCCAGCCGAAGGCCGAGGCGCAGCCGATGAGGAAGAGGACGATGGCCGTGGTCTTCACCGATTCCATGAAGATAGGCCCCAGGTCCTTGAGCTCGAGTTCCTTGTAGACGAAGAATCCCAGGATGGCGGCGTACATGACGGAGACGGCCGAGGCTTCGGTGGCGGTGAAAATGCCCGCCGCTATGCCCACCACGATGATGAGGGCGGCCACGAGGGCCACGATCCCGTCCAGCGATATGCGGAGGCTCTGCTTCAAAGGCGGGCGCTTTTCGCAGGGGTATTTGCGCTTGAGCGCTATGATGAAGCATGCTACGGAGAGGGCCAGGCCGAGCAAAATGCCGGGTATGTAGCCGGCGAGGAAGAGCTTGCCTACGGACACCCCGCCCGCCACCATGGCGTAGATGACCATGTTGTGCGAGGGCGGGATGATTATTCCCTGGCTAGCCGAGGCCACCGTCACCGCTACGGAGAAGTCCCTGTCGTAGCCCTTTTCCACCATCATCGGGATCATGATGCAGCCCGTGGACGAAACGTCGGCCACGGCCGAACCCGACACTCCACCGAAAAACATGGACTCGATGCAGTTGACTATGGCCAGGCCCCCCGGAAGGGGCCCCACGAGGACGTAGGCGAAATCCACGAGGCGCTTGGCCACCCCGCCCCGCGCCATGATGGAACCCGCGAGGATGAAAAGGGGGATGGCGAGGAGGGGGAAGGCCTGCATGGAAGCCGCCACCCTCTGGGCTATGATAGCCGGGCCCATGCCTACGGCCATGGCCGAAAGGAGGGCCGAGATGCCCAGGCTGAAGGATATGGGGATTCCCACGATGATGAGGAGGACGAACGATCCCAGGAGCACCAGTTCAGCGGGCATGTTCGCCTCCCCCTGCCCCCTGCCTGGAAGCAGACGCTTTCCGTTTCGCTTCGCCTACCTTGTCCACTATGCGAATGATAGAAAAGAAGATCATGAAGAGGGCCGCCACGGGCAGGACGAGATACGTAAGTCCTATAGGCAAATGGATGGTGGACATCGTGCTGGTCCAGGTGGCCTGGGTGAGAGCCCATCCGTTTTGCAGGAGGAAAATGGCGAAGGCGCCTATGGCCGCGTCGGTGAGGATTTCGACCGCGAGCCCGAATGAAGCCGGGAGCCGCTTGGCCACGAACTCGAGGCGCATGTGGTCGCCCGTCCAGACGGCCCCCGCGGCGCCTAAAAGCCCTATCCACATGATGGCGGTGACGGAGAACTCCTCCACCCAGATCGGGCTCTTTTGGAGGACGTAGCGGGCGAAAACCTGCCAGCACACGATCACCGAGAGTATGCCCATGAGGACAGCAGTCAAGGCTGTCAGGACACGCTCCATCCTGCCGACAAGCTTGGATAGCCCACCTCGCATTGCTGCCTCCCTGGCTCTGGTTTAGGAAATTCCCGCTGGCGCGGGAGTATGGAAGCGGGCG
>DATCUA010000341.1:0-2730 GCA_036567645.1 Rectinemataceae bacterium
TCCTCGACGTCGCAATCCGCGCCCGCCACGGGGCATCGGGTATGGAACCTGCAGCCATTGGGCGGATTTGAGGCGGAAGGCGGGGTGCCGGAAAGGATTATCCTCCTCGTCTCCCGCCGGGGATGATCACGGGGAACCGAAGAAAGCAGGGCTTGTGAGTAAGGATGCAGGGGCCCTCTGAAAAACCGCTCCGTATCCGTTTCTTCCACGAGTTTGCCCAGGTACATCACGGCGATCCGGTCGGTAACCGTGCGCACCACGGCCAGATCGTGGGATATGAACAGATAGGTCAGGGAATACTCCGCCTGGAGATCCTGGAGGAGGTTGAGTATCTGGGCCTGGATGCTCACGTCCAAGGCGCTCACCGGCTCGTCGGCCACGATGAAGCGGGGCTTCGTGACCAAGGCCCTGGCAATGACTATCCTCTGGCGCTGCCCTCCGGAAAACTCTCCGGGATAACGCCGCGCCGAGCCGTGGGGAATCCCGCAGTGGTCGAGCATCTTCCGGGCTCGGGCCGCGGCCTCTGCCCCCGAGGCCAGGCGGTGCACGACAAGGGGCTCGGCGACGATATCCTGGACGCGCATGCGCGGGTTCAGCGAACTGTAAGGATCCTGGAAGATCATTTGCATTTCGCGCCGCATCGCCCTAAGCTCCAGAGCTGGTGCGGCCAGCACGTCCCGGCCACCGAACCGCACCGAGCCCCCCGTAGGTTCGACGAGCCTGAGAATGGAACGCCCCGTGGTCGACTTTCCGCAGCCCGACTCTCCGACCAGGGCGAAGCTCTCTCCCTCGGATATATGGAAGCTGACGCCGTCTACGGCGCGAATGTCAGGCCTTCTCTCGCCGAAAAGCTGACGCCTGCCGCGAAAGTGCGTCCGCAGGTTCTCTATCTCCACGAGGGCCGGGCTCATGATCCTCCTCCGTAAAGCCAGCAAGCCGCCTCCTGGCCGGGTCCCGGAGAGGACGCGGCCGGCCGGGCGCGCGAGCAGATATACATGGCCCGCCCGCAACGGGGATGGAAGGGGCAGCCGACGGGGCGGGATTCCAGGGAAGGAACCTGTCCGGGAATGGCGCGCAGCCTCGATGGAGCCTTGTCCAGGGTTGGCCGCGCCTCCAGGAGCGATTGGGTGTAGGGGTGGGCTGGAGCGTCGAAGAGCCGCCCGACCTCGGCCCGCTCCATGACCTGTCCGCCGTACATGACCAGGACCTCGTCGGCTATCTCGGCTATCACTCCCAGGTTGTGCGAGATGAAGAGGACGGCTATCCCGCGCTCGCGCTGGAGTTTCGAGAGCAGTTCCAGTATCTGAGCCTGGATGGTCACGTCCAAGGCCGTGGTCGGCTCGTCGGCTATGAGGAGATCCGGCTCCGGGGCGAGGGCCATGGCTATCATCGCCCTCTGCCTCATTCCGCCGGAAAATTGGAAGGGATACTCGTCGTAGGCCAGATCGGGCCGGGGTATGCCCACGATTGAAAGCATCTCCACGGCCTTCTCCCTGGCCTGCCTGGCATTCAAACCCGAATGTTGGCGCAGGCTCTCGGCAATCTGATCCCCGATGGTGTAGAGGGGATCGAAGGAGGTCAGCGGCTCCTGGAAGATCATGCCTATGCGACGGCCGCGCACAGCCCTCAGTTCGCGCTCCGAGAGGGCGCGGAGATTCCGGCCATCCAGGAGGGCTTCTCCAGATTCTATCCGGCCAGCCCTCGGCAACAAGCCGAGGAGACTCAGGGCGAGCATAGACTTGCCCGAGCCCGATTCGCCCACGATGCCGAGGATGGTTCCGCGCTGGAGGATGAAGCTCACGCCGTCTACGGCGGGGAAGGTCCCGTGGGCCGTGCGGATCGAGGTCCGCAGGTCCCGTACCTCGAGAAGGGCCTTCTTCGCGCCGGCGGCTGCCGAGCCCGATACCGCGCCGGCTGTTGTCCCGATCGCCGCACCGCTGCGGGCGCCTTCCGTTGCTCCGCTTCCAGCGCCGCTCATCGTGTGCCCTCTTCGCCCGGATCGAAATAGTCCCGCAGGAAGTCGCCCGCTATGTTGATAGCGAGAATGATCGCCATCAGAATCAAGCCCGGGAAGACGACGATCCACCACGCGGCGAAAAAGGTCTGCTGGGCTTCGCTCATGATTCCGCCGAGGGTGGGCGTGGGAGGCGGCACCCCGAGGCCGAGGAAGCTGAGGGTAGCCTCGGAGATGATCATCTGCCCCATAGTGAGAGTGGCATTTACCAAAATGATGCCGCTGGTCTGGGGGAGGATGTGGCGGAACAGTATCCGCCTTCCGCTGCAGCCGGTGGCATGCGCCGCTTCGATGAAGCTGTACTGCTTGATCCTGAGCACCTCGCCACGCACCAGCTTGGCGAAGGTGACCCATCCGGTAAGGCCGAGCACCAGGGCCACGTTGACGAGGCCCGGCCCGATGGCCGCCACGACGGCTATAGCCAGGACGACGAAGGGCAGAGAGAGGAGGGCGTCCACTATCCTCATGATGAAACTATCCAGGACGCCTCCTACGAATCCGGCCACGAGGCCGAGGAAGACCCCCACCGCCGCGGCGATGAGTACAGCCAAAAGGGATACGGCGAGCGAAATCCGGACCGCGAGGAGGATCCGCGCCGCCAGGTCTCGTCCAAGGGCGTCGGTGCCCATGAGGGCGGGCATGGACGCCTGGCTGCCGGGGAATGTATCCGCCTTCAAACTCGGCGGCATGAGTGAGCCCATGAGGTTTTGCTTGAG
>DATCUA010000342.1:0-2422 GCA_036567645.1 Rectinemataceae bacterium
TGAGATAGCCATCGCGGATTTGTTCGACAAGGTGCGCAGGACGATGAGTATATCCAGCCAGATCAGGATGAGGACGGCAACGAGGATATACTCGGCTTCCAGGTTCATACGGATGTCCCGGATCCCAGGCTGTTCTTGACCAAGCCGAGGAGCTCGGCCAGGAGGTAGGGCTTTTTGAGATAGTGATCCACCCCCAGGCTGTAAGCCCTCTTCACCGTATTCTCGTTCTTGAGGTGGGAAATGAGGATGAAAGGTATGTCCTTCGTACCTGTGCGCCGACCCAAGGCTTCCTTGAACTTGAAGCCATCTATCTTGGGCAACATGAGTTCCGAGATGATGAGGTCGAAGCCAGCCTGGGATACCTTCTTAAGTGCTTCGTCGCCGTCGCGGGCTTCCTCCACCTCGTAATCGGCGTTTTCGAGGAAGGTCTTCACAACGTCGGCGTTGACCTGATCGTCGTCGACGATGAGGATCCTCCCCTTGGAGTCGGCATCCTTGCTCAGTGACGAGCTGATGCAGATCGTGTTTCCTCCTCGCTTCCTCGCCTCCCGAAGCCTCTTGATGCCCAGCTCCGACACGATCGATCCGGCTTCTGCTGGATCCGCAGTGTCGCGGATTTCGGCCACTGCCACGATCCCCATGGAGACGGTGATCGGCTCGATGAAGAGTCTCGAAGACTCCACCTTCGTGCGGATCTCCTCGCATAGTTCGTTGGCTTCATGGAATAGGATATAGGGCATCCAGAGGGCGAAGGTAGCCCCGTGGAGCCTGAAGGCCATCGAGCCGGGCCGCATGCTATCCAGTATAATCCTGCCTACCGCCTTGAGAATGGCTTCTACTTCCTTCGGGCCGTATTGGTACTCGATTCGGGCCATTCCCTCGTCTATGCCTATTACCGCAAGGACATCGTCCTCGATCCCTTCGGAGTAGAGGTGTAAGGGGACTTCCTCCTCGATGAAAGTTCGGAAGTAGGATTCGTTGTTGAGACCCGTCACCGGATCCAGCATGAGATTCTGCTGGGTGACGGCTGCCGACCGGCCCAGGATTTCGTTCATCTCTCTGAGCCGGATCACTTCCTCGTTGAGGTTCCGCAATTCTTCCGCGGAGCGTTCCAGGGACTTCTCGTACGCCTTGGGCCTCGGCAAGCCAAATTCAGCGCAGAGGCTCGCCACGAAAGGCTCGATCAGGGAGAGCCCCTTCCAGCCTTCGAGGTCGAAGACCGCATCGGCGACCTTGTTCCAAGATTCGGTTCCAATGCCCGTATCGCTGGAAACAGTCTCGGCTCCTGGTTCGTAGGCCAAGCCGGCAGCTACAGCGATCCGCGCCGCGCGGTCGGGGCCGAAGATGGCCCCGGCGCGCTTGAATAGGCGCCCGAGGGCGGGGCCGAAATCCCTATTCTTACCGCCTCTCCTGGCGGCCGGACCCAGGAGCCTGCCGCAGTCGAGGGAAGCGAGAGCTTCTATATACAGCTTTGGATTCTCCCTGATTATCGAGCCGTGCTGGGGCAGGATCTGGTCGATGGCCAAGCTCGCGAACAGATCCATGACGGGCTTGAGTATTTCGTTCGAGGGCATGTAGTGTTCGTGAAACGCGCGCATCCCCTCCATGTAATCCGGGCCTGCGAAGAGAGACCAGGATGACTGGAAGGCGCCGAAGAGATCGCTGGAGAGCAGGGTCTTGGCCCTGCGGTCGTAGGTGGCGATGGCGCCGGGGAAATGCAGGTATGGCGTACCGATGAACTGGAGAATCCTTCCCGAACCCAGCTTGAGCAGGTACCCGTGCTCATCGACGAGGTAGGGGCGAGATTGTATGCCGTAGAAGCGGACGAGGGACCACGTTCGCCAATGGCTGACGACCTCGAAGCTGAGGCCGGCCTTTTCGAAGAGCGGAACCGAGGAAGCCAGATCCGGATCCTGGTGGTGGAGGACGATGTACTTGATATTTTCCAGGGGAACGATCTTCTCGATATTGGCGTACACTTCCTCGAAATCGAGGGCCGAGCCCGGATCGAAGATCAAGGCCTGGTCTCCGTCGACGAGAAGATAGGGATTGCATTGGAACTGGCCCGAGACCTGACGCGAGCCCACCCAATGGTAGCCCGAGCCGAGGGCAAAGCTCCCGATGTCTTCCATATTCGCTCTCCCCTGGATGAAAACATTGCGGACACATGAGAGTCCGATGCTATATCCGATCCCTTAGCCAGAGCGTAGGGCTCAAGACCGCCGGCTTCAATAGTATCAATATCGTCATCGCCCGAGTAAGGTATGAATCCTTGAAAACCGGACAAATCGAAAAGCATTTGTATCGGGATACAGGACGCATCGCTCGCTTGCTTCGCGCGGTTCAGCTTCCGCCAGGCTACAAGAATACGCAAAAAAAACGTTGTTGAACCCATGTAGTAATGTCCCCTGGTGACCCAAGT
>DATCUA010000343.1:0-2254 GCA_036567645.1 Rectinemataceae bacterium
TGGTTGTTTTCATGCCTTCCTCCCTTCGGCCGCGCCCGCCTCTGGTGTCGGAGCCGCTCCCGCCGCGACGGACGAGGAGCCGCCCGCCTCTCCAGACGCCGAGTAGAGGTGGCATTTCACCTTGTGGCCGCCAATATCGGCTTCCGCGGGGCGCTTGGCCCTGCATATCTCGCTGGCGTGGGGGCAGCGGGGGCTGAAGAAACAGCCCTGTGGCAGTGCGGTTGGATCGGGCATGAGGCCGGGGATGGGCTTGAGCCGCTCCGAAGCAGCTCCCAGATCCGGCAGGGAGCCGAAAAGTCCCACGGTGTAAGGATGGAGGGGCGTGCCGAAGACCTGGTCAACGGTGCCGAACTCCACCACCTCGCCTGCGTACATAGTTGCTACCTCGTCGCAGTTCTCCGCGACCAGGCCCAGGGAGTGGGTTATGAAGAGAACAGAGGTGGAGTTGCTGCGTATGAGCTTGCGCATGAGATCGAGTACCTGAGCCTGGATGGTTACGTCCAGGGCCGTGGTGGGCTCGTCGGCCAGGAGAAGCCGGGGATTGCAGGCCAAGGCCAAAGCAATGACCACGCGCTGCTTCATCCCGCCCGAGAACTGGTGAGGGTATTCCCTTGCCCGGTCGGCGGGGATGCCCACGGTTTCGAGCATGGTTTCTGCCCGCTTCCAGGATGCTTCTTTATCGAGCTTTTCGTGCTTCATCACGGTTTCGGCTATCTGCTCGCCCACGGAAAGCACGGGATTGAGGGCCGTCATGGGGTCCTGGAAGATCATGGCCACGTCCTTGCCGCGCATGTCCCTGAGCTCCTGCTTGGTCATGGAGAGGACGTCCTTGCCCGCGAAGGTGATAGAGCCCGACACGATCTTGCCCTGAGGAGAGCGGATCATGTTGAGAATTGACAGGGCCAGGGTTGTCTTGCCCGCCCCGGTTTCCCCCACCAAGCCCAGGACCTTTCCCGGCTGGAGGAAGAGGTCCAAGCCGTTCACCGCCCGGACCGTCTTGCGGTAGCTGTAGTATTGAACTTCGAGGTCCCGTATCTCTAGGATGTTTTCCATCTGGAGCCGCCTATCGCTTGAGTTTCGGGTCGAGAGCGTCGCGCAGACCGTCGCCGATGAGGTTGTAGGCCAGTACCGTGAGGAGGATGGTCAGGCCCGGGGCGAAGAGGAGATGGGGCGCGTACTGGATGAACTCCCTCGCTTCGGACAGCATGTTGCCCCACTCGGGCTTGGGCGGAAGGATACCGAGGCCCAGGAAGGAGAGGGATGCCGCCCAGTTTATAGCCGATCCCACGTTCAGGGTGGACTGGACGATCAGGGGGGCTGTTATGTTGGGCAGGATGTGCTTGAGTACGATGCGGAAATCCCCCGCGCCCACGCAGCGGGCCGCCTCAACGAACTCCTGATCCTTAACGGTTATTATCGAAGCCCGGACTATGCGTATGTAGCCCGGGATCATCGAGGTGGAGATGGCTATGAGGAGGTTGAAGAAGGAGTTGCCAAGAGCAGCCACGATGGCTATGGCCAGGAGTATGGTGGGTATGGAGAGGAGGATGTCCGTGGCCCTCATGATGAGGGTGTCGAAAAGGCCTCCCTTGTATCCTGCAATGGCCCCTAGCACACCACCCACGGCTATGGCTATGGCCACGGTGGCGAAGCCTATGATCATGGAAACCCTGGCTCCGTGCACCAGGCGGCCCAGGATATCGCGGCCGTAGTTGTCCGAGCCCAGGATGAAGGTATGCTCGATGTCCTTCTCGTGGTAATAGACGGTCCCGCTCTCTCCTGGCTTCAGGAGGGCGTTCTCCAGGGAGTTGGAGGTGACGAAATCGTACTCGTAGAGGAAGTCGGCGAATATGGCTATGAGGGCGAAGCAAAGCACCAGGGCCAGGCTGGCTACGGCCAGCTTGTTGCGGGAGAGTTGTCTCCAGAACTGGCCGAAGTTCTTGGCCGAGCGGCGCAGGAAACGTACGAAATTCGGGTTCATGCGGCGCTCCTTTTCGCCAGGCGCGAGGGCTTTTTCTTGCGCCCGTAGCTCGTCTTGATGCGCGGATCGATGAATCCGTAGAGGATGTCCACCAAGAGGTTGATGATGGTGAAGGTTATGGCCACGAAGCAGACCGAGCCCAGGATCTGGGGCGTGTCCTTCTGGTAGATGGCGT
The DNA here is from genome assembly GCA_036567645.1 of Rectinemataceae bacterium. Lineage (GTDB taxonomy): Bacteria > Spirochaetota > Spirochaetia > Treponematales > Rectinemataceae > JAPLSO01. The sequence goes on from DATCUA010000343.1 coordinate 2,157, forward strand.
CCACCATGATGGTGCCCAGGCCGGGGTAGGAGAAAATCTTTTCGGTGAGTACGGCCCCGCCTAAAAGGTGGCCGAACTGGAGCCCCGCCACGGTTATC
>DATCUA010000344.1:0-4710 GCA_036567645.1 Rectinemataceae bacterium
ACTGGAAAGACAAGCCACTCCATGTTCAGGAGTTCTCACTACCACGTAAGGAGGGACACCACGATTCCATCTCCGCTTGACCACCAAAGGGGACATTTCTACTTGGGAGAAGACGGGGACAGTTCTACTTGGGTTTGACACGAATGGGGAGTCTCCGTAGCCGGGGTAGTCATAACCCGATATACTGGCCAGCTCTCGGCCGACCAATTCGGAGGTCTCCTAGAGCGCAGAGGAGTCAAGGTATATCGGCATAGGCCGACTGCGGGCTATCCCACGGACGTAGACAGGATCGTTTCGAAGGAAGGCTATGGGGCGAACGAGTACATAGCCACGACCAAGCCCATAGTCGTCATCACGGGCCCAGGCCCGGGCTCGGGCAAACTCGCTACCGCTCTCTCCCAGGTGTACGCCGACAACCAGGCGGGAAGGAAGGCAAGTTATTCCAAATTCGAAACCTTCCCCGTCTGGAACCTTCCCTTGAACCACCCGGTCAACACGGCCTACGAGGCGGCCACAGTCGATCTGGCCGACTACAATTGCATCGATCCTTTCCACCTGGAAGCCACGGGGGAGATATCCATAAACTACAATAGGGACGTGGAAGTCTTCCCCGTCTTGAGGCGGATTCTCGAGAGGGCTTCGGGCCAGGAGACCATGTATCGCTCCCCGACGGAGATGGGGGTCAACCGGATAGCCTGCGGGATTGTAGACGACGAGGCGGTCAGGAACGCGGCCAAACAGGAAGTGATACGCAGGTATTTCCGCCACGCATGCGAATACGCTCTCGGTATTTCGGAAAAGCCCGTCTTGGACAGGATTCAAGCTATCATGGACGAACTCGGCCTCAAGCCGGAGGACAGGCCCGTAGTCCAGCCAGCCCGCGAAGCTGCCGCGGCCGCCATACGGGAAGGGAAGGGTAACCGAGGCGTATGCGTTGGAGCAGCCCTTCTCCTGCCCGATGGAAGCATATCGACGGGCAAGAACTCTCCCATTCTCCATGCGGCCGGCGCCGTCGTCCTCAACGCGGCTAAGAGGCTAGCCGGCATTCCCGACAGAATCCACCTCCTACCGCCTGTGGTGACCGCGAGCATCGCTGCCTTGAAACGAGATGTCCTGGGAAGGAACTCGGTCTCCCTCAACCTCGATGAAACCCTCATCGCCCTCTCCGTGGGAGCGGCAATGAATCCCGCAGCCCAGGAAGCCATGGAGAGCCTGAAAACCATCAAGGGTTGCGAGCTCCACCTTACCCACATACCAGCATCGGGAGACGAGGCGGGCATGAGGAGGCTCGGACTCAATGCCACCAGCGATCCCGTCTTCGCCGGGAGCAAGCTCTTCCTGAGCTAGAGGTGCAGAGCGAAAGCCGAAGCCGCCCAACCGCCAGGAGGCAAGTCCTTGACCCTCGGCCCTCTAGAGGCCATAGTTCCACAACCGCGCCCCTGAAGCGCGGCAAGGAGAAGTACGTGGAAGAAGCAGGAAAAAAGAACTATCAGGGAGACTTCATCAGGGAAGCCGTCGCGAGGGACATTGCTGAGGGAAGGACTCGGCAGGTACGCACGAGATTTCCACCCGAACCAAATGGATGGCTCCATATCGGGCACGCAAAGGCTATCTTCGTCGATTTCGGCGTGGCGGAAAGCTTTGGAGGACTCTGCAACCTCCGCTTCGACGACACGAACCCGGAAAAGGAAGACATTTCATACGTCAACGCAATCAAGAAGGACATAGCCTGGCTGGGCTACGACTGGCAGGACAGGGAATTCTACGCGTCGGACTACTACGAGAGGTTGTACGAACTGGCAAGGATGCTGATTCGCAAGGGCCTGGCCTACGTGGACGACTTGGATGAAGAGCAGATTAAGGAATACCGGGGCACGAATGTACCCGACAAGAACAACATAACGTATACTCCACCTGGGAAAAACAGCCCCTACCGCGACCGCTCAGTGGAGGAGAATCTCGATCTCTTCGCCCGCATGAGAGCCGGGGAATTCGCCGACGGCTCCAAGACCCTCAGGGCCAAGATAGACATGGCCCATCCCAACCTCCTCATGCGCGATCCCGTCATGTACAGGATACGGCGGGAGCCGCACTATCGCACGGGAAACGCATGGTGCATCTACCCGATGTACGATTTCCAGCACCCTCTATCGGATGCCATAGAGGGCATAACCCACTCCCTCTGTTCACTGGAATACGAGATTCACAGACCCCTCTATGACTGGTTCATATCGAACTGCGAGGTTTTCCCCTCGAGGCAGATCGAGTTCGCGAGGCTCAACCTGACCCACACCGTTCTTTCCAAGCGGTTCCTCATCCAGCTCGTGCGCGAGAAAAAGGTGGAGGGCTGGGACGATCCGCGCATGCCGACGCTCGCCGGAATGAGGAGAAGGGGATACAGCCCCGAGGCTATACGGGACTTTTTGGGCAAGATTGGCATAGCGAAGACGGATTCACTCGTCGACATACAGCTTCTCGAATACTGCGTCAGGGAAGACCTCAACAAAAGGGCTCTCCGGTATATGGCCGTCCTGCGCCCACTCGAGCTGGTCATCGATAACTGGCCCGAGGGCACGGTGGAGATGCTGGAAGCAGTCAACAATCCCGAGGATCCGTCCTCGGGCTCGCGGAAGATTCCCTTTGGACGCCGCCTATTCATCGAGAAGGACGATTTCAAGGAAGTGCCTCCTCCCAAGTATTTCCGTCTTTTCCCCGGAAACCAGGTCAGGCTGCGCTACGGATTCATAGTAACCTGCACCGGCTTCGATACGGATCCTGTAACGGGCGAGGTCGTGCGAGTCCACTGTAGCTACGATCCTGAGACGAGGGGAGGGGACGCCCCCGACAACCGAAAGGTCAAGGGCACTATCCATTGGGTTTCGGCCGACCATTCGGTGCGGGTCGAGGCGAGGCTCTACGACCACCTCTTCAAGGCCGAACGCCCCATGGACCTGGAACCGGGCAGATCCTTCTTGGATATGGTGTCTGAGCGTTCTCTTGAGCGAATATCCGATGCTCGAGGAGAACCCTCTCTTGTCGCGCTCAAGCCCGGCGCGAACATCCAGTTCGAACGGCTCGGTTATTTCTGCATGGATCCAGATTCCACGGAGGAGCGCCTCGTATTCAACCGCACCGTTTCCCTGCGCGATAGCTGGGCCAAGATAGAGAAGAAGGGCGGTTGAGCCACGAGGGGAAACTCCGGCAATAGACGAATCCCGCCCTAGTCCAAGAGCAAGGGGCTAGCCTATAATCCGGGAAAACCGGAAAAACGGAGGATAGGCGCAAGCCACACCCCGACCAAGGAGTATCTATGCCCGATTCGAACGTCACCATGGACAAGATTGTCTCACTAGCAAAACGCAGGGGCTTCGTGTTCCAGTCTTCAGAAATATATGGCGGCCAAGCCGGAGCCTGGGACTACGGGCCCATGGGCGTCGAGCTGAAGAACAGAATAGCCCGGTTCTGGTGGAAGGAGATGACCCAGCTCCACGACGACATCGTCGGTTTGGATGCGGCCATCCTCATGCATCCCCGAGTATGGGAAGCCTCGGGCCATGTCGAGAACTTCACCGATCCATTGGTCGACTGCAAGAAATGCAAATCGCGCTTCAGGGCTGATCAGATCGACCAGGGAAAGCTTGCCTCCAAAACCTGCCCCGAATGCGGAGGCGAGCTCACGGATACGCGCAAGTTCAACCTCATGTTCAAGACGAACATCGGACCCGTTGACGACGGTTCTGGCCTCATTTACCTGCGCCCAGAGACGGCCCAGGGCATCTACGTCAACTATCGCAACATAGTCCAGTCCAACCGCATGAAGATACCTTTCGGCATAGCCCAGGTCGGCAAGGCCTTCCGCAACGAGATCGTCACGAAGAACTTCATCTTTCGAACCTGCGAATTCGAGCAGATGGAAATGCAATACTTCGTCAAGCCTGGGGAGGACGAGAAGTACTTCGAGTATTGGAGGGATCAGCGCTGGAAGTACTACGAAAAGCTCGGCGTGCGGATGGACCGTCTGCGCTGGCATCGACACGGGCCGGACGAGCTGGCCCACTACGCCAAGGACGCCTACGACATAGAGTACGAATTCCCCATGGGATTCAAGGAACTGGAAGGCGTCCACAACCGCACGGACTTCGACCTCAAGCGCCACCAGGAATATTCGGGAAAGGATCTGCAGTACATCGACCAGGACGCGGGCAACGAGCGCTACATCCCATACATAATCGAGACCTCAGCCGGCCTCACCCGCCAGCTCCTCATGCTTCTCTGCGACGCCTACGAGGAGCAGAAGGTGGCCGACAAGGGCAACGAGGACGACTGGAGGACGGTGCTACGCTTCCATCCGGCCCTCGCGCCTGTGACCGTGGCTGTGCTCCCCCTCATGAAAAAGGACGGACTAGCCGAGCTGGCCAAGGACATCAGGAACGACCTCAAGGAAGATTACTCGACGGATTACGACCAGTCGGGAGCCATCGGGAGGCGTTACCGGAGACAAGACGAAATAGGTACACCCTATTGCGTCACTATAGACTACCAATCCAAGGAAGACGGTACAGTGACGGTAAGGGATAGAGACACAATGGCCCAGGAACGAGTTCCCGCATCCAGCCTGTCATCCTATATCCGAGATAGGATACGAAGCTATTCGAGAGCCTAGACGACGAGGAGACGGATGCGGATAATTGCAAAGGGCGCCGCTGATGC
>DATCUA010000345.1:0-14667 GCA_036567645.1 Rectinemataceae bacterium
CCTTACGAACTGGACGCTGAAGCCCTCTTTCTGACCAAACAAGGCTCGCCGGTCAATCTTTCTCCGCGTGAGTTCGGGATACTCCAGACCCTCATCGAGGCCCGCGGCAAGTCCTTCACCCCCGAGGAGCTCTACGACAAGGTGTGGGGACAGAGCTTCGGCGACGTGAGCGCCGTAGGAGTGTACATCCAGCGCCTGCGGAGGAAGATCGAGGAAGACCCGGCGGCTCCGCGCTACATCCAGACCCAATATGGCCTCGGCTATCGCTTCAACCCGGAGACTCTGGTCTAGGAGGCCGCATGAGGCTGAAAACCCAGTTCGGTATTCTGACGGCCGCCGTCACCCTCCTGCCCGTTTTCTTCGCCGCAGTATTCTTCGGCATACAGCAGTCGCCCAAGGACCCGCGAGGACCGCAGAAGGAGTTCATCAAGACGCTGGCTGGGCGGCTAGCCGCCGGAGAGGACCCCGACACCGAGACCATGAAGGCAGATGCCGAGGCCGCGGGCATGCCGCTGAGGGACCTTGCCCTCATCTCAGCCCAAGGCGAGGTACTGCGCTCAACATTCAAGCATCTAGCCCAAGGCTCCATCATCCGCCTTTCCGACCTCACCTTCCAGCCCAACCGCTCCATTCCGGCTCCGCCCCTCCCCGAGGCGCCCAACCCCGGCGCGCCTCCTGCCCGCCAGCGCGAACCGAGGGGCGAGTTCCGTTTGATATCGGTGGATCCCGACAAGGCCCAGAGCCCCCTTGTGCTCATAGATCTCCAGCCTTTCTGGAGCCGACAGGACATCAGGAACAGGAATCTCCTCTTCATTGGCAGCTTCGCTTTCATCCTCTTCGCCGTCTCCGGGGTGATCTCCCTCATCATCCTCCGCTCCATATCCAGGGCGATCGACACTCTTGAAAAGGACACGGCCATAGTAGCCACGGGCGATTTGGAACACGAGGTCTCGGGCTCGGGGAATCACGAGATCTTCCTCCTCGCGAAATCGATCAACACGATGCGCTTGAATCTCAAGGACATGCTTGCGAGGCGGTCCAGGATGCTCATGGGCGTGAGTCACGACCTCAAGACCCCAATAGCCCTGATCCAGGGATACGCCGACGCACTAGCCGATGGAGTGGCGTCGGATCCCAAGACCCAAGCGGCCTATCTCGACATCATCAGGGACAAGGCGCGACAGCTGGAGGATCTGACTGGAGACCTCATCGATTTCTTGAAGATCGGAGGCGACGGGGCGGTGGAAGTGAAAGATGTGGATCTAGCCGATTTCCTCCAGTCCATGGGCAAGCGCTTCGCGAGCGACGCCCAGCTCCTGGGGCGGAACTTCGCGTTCGGGTTCGGAGAGGACATGCGCAAGGATCCGGATCCGAAGCCTCCCTGCATGACGATGAACCGGAGCCTGGCTGAGCGCGCTCTCGAGAACCTGGTCACCAACGCCTTCAAGTATACGAAAAAGGACGGCAAGATCGAACTCAGGCTCATGAAGATGGATTCCGCTTGGGCTTTTTCAGTGCGGGACGACGGGCCAGGAGTCGATGCCAAAGACAGCCCCTTCGTCTTCGACGCCTTCTATAGGGCATCTCCCTCGCGCTCGGGGAGTGGGCACGGCTTCGGCCTCACGATTGTGAAGGCCGTGGCTGATCTGCATGGCTGGAGCGCCGGCATAGGCCCGAGACCCGATGGGGAGTCTGGGGCCGAAGCCTGGATCAAGATGGGCTGAACCTGGCTTTCGTGCTCCAGAGGCCCAAGGCGGGGTTGGGGACGAAAAATATCCTCTCGCCATCCGCGAGCGTATTCCAGCCGGGGGAGAGGGTCTTCGGATCGTAGCGTTTCAATGCATCGTCCAGGGAAGCCCAGCCGTAGCCCACGCTCTCGACTTCTTCCCTGCTCAATCCCGGGCCGGGAGCATACGTTATTGCGAAGCGCCCCTCGCTGGAACCATGGATGAGATGGGCGGCGGCCGACAGGCTCGAGGCGAGATCCGGGTTCTCCCGCACGAGGCTGCGGATCTTTTCCGAAGGCCGGTAGCCGTAGCGGCGGATGAGGCTGTCTATTCCAGGATCTTCCCCGAAGTGGACGAGGCCGGGAGCCAGGACGAGGAGCTCCCCCGAGTCCGCCATGGCCATCCTCGTGCGGTACACTGCCTTGTTCCCCAGCCAGGTGGATCTGAACTCCTCGGGATCCAGCCAGACGACGGCCTTTTCTATGGGCTCGTCCAGCAGATCGATATTCACTTTCCTGGAGAGTTCGGTAGCCAAGGCGAAGCATTCCGCGTCGTCCCCGGCGAAGAAGCCCCGCATGACCAGTTCGCCTTTCGAGCCCCTGCCCATGACGGTGAGGATCCAGAGCTGGGGCGGCAATCGGTCTGCGGCTATCCTCAGGGCTTCGTCGAATATCCTTCGGACAGGCGTGTCCGCCCTCCCCATCATCCGCTCCATGCCGTAGGCAGCTCCCAGGAAGTGGCTGCGGTCTATGGCTTCCTTTCCTCCCGTGCCCACGAATATATTCTTGGCATGGTTGGCCATGCCCACCACCTCGTGCGGGACTACTTGGCCTATGGACACGAGGGCGTCGAAATCACCTCCAACCAGGATTCGGTTGGCCTGGACTGGATAATCGTAATCCACCACCCCCCCGCATGCTTCGCGCACGAAGGCGGCGCTCACTCTACCCAGCTCCACTGGGTCCTTGCGCCAGTCGTGGACTCTGAAGAGGGATCGAGGAGTGCCTGGATACATGGAAGCTATTTCCGCCTCAGTCATGGGCGCATGGGTTCCCAGGGCGGGCAAGACGGCGGAAAGACGCGGCCCAAGGATCTTCGCGGCGATATCCGTAATAGGGCCGGCCTGGGAATGGACTCGGGTGATGTCGGGAGGCAGGGCTATGACCCTGGACGCCGAGCCCAGGCCCCGGAGGGCTGAGGCGACGAGGCTTTCGAGTTCGGGTTTTGCGATGACAGCGGTGGGTGAGCCCGCGGCTGCGTAGATCATGTTCCCTCCCTGGCATTTTTGTCGCCCAGACCGAATGTTGCCTTCTTGCCGGGCGAATCCAAGCGCATTCTACTCCCGGAAGCTCGTTTCATAAAGACGGCCGCGAGAGGGATTCGTATACTGCCTCGGCCCATCCCATCGCTTGACCCGATGTTGCGGACGGAGTATAGGAGATAGCATCTCACGGAGGATCCATGAAAGTCTTGAGCAAGTACTCCATAGGCGCGGGCGATAGGTTCGGCAAGCAGGGGAGGGCGCAGATAGCCGCTTTCCAAAAGCTGGCCGCCTCGGGCGTGGAAGCATCGATCGTCTGGAACAAGTCGAACCGAGAGCACATGATAATTGGCACCAAGCCGTCCGACCAGAGGAAGGCGGCGGATGAAGCCGTCCGCTCGGCAGCCTACAGAGGACAGTACTGCGTGGACGCGGACCATATCGGCCTGGCCACGGTGGAGGGCTTCCTGCCCCACTGCGACTTCTTCACCATCGACGTGGCCGATTTCATCGGAAAACCCGCTTCCCCGGAGAGAGCGGCGGGCTTCGTCGAATCCCTGGCCTTCCTCGCCGAGGATTCCTCGGCTCCCGTGCGCATCAGGCTGGAGGATATCCAAGCCTGCGCGGCGAAATACGCCCGAGCCATAGACGAGGCTGCCAAGGTATACACTCGCATAGCCCAGGCCAAACCCGATGGGGATTATCACATCGAAGTATCCATGGACGAGACCGACCTCCCCCAGAGCCCAGCCGAGCTGGCTGTGATACTCGGCGGCCTGGCCGCATTGAAAATCCCCGTCCAGACTCTCGCCCCAAAGTTTTCCGGCCGCTTCAACAAGGGCGTCGACTATGTCGGCGACGTCCGGGCTTTCCTCGCAGAATTCGAAGCCGACGCCCGGGTGGCCCTCTGGGCTTCTCGGGCATTGGGCCTTCCCGAAAGCCTCAAACTCTCAGTCCACTCGGGAAGCGACAAGTTCTCCATCTATCCCGGCATCGGACGGATCATCAAGACCATCGACTGCGGCCTCCACCTCAAGACCGCAGGCACCACCTGGCTCGAGGAGCTCATCGGCCTCGCGGAGGCCGGCGGCAAGGGCCTTGAAATCGCCAAGGAAATCTACGCTCAAGCCTATGAAGCCTACGACAGCCTCGTGGCTCCCTATGCGGCGGTCATAGACATAGACAAGGCCAAGCTGCCTTCCCCGGGTGTCGTTGGCGCATGGAGCCCCGATCAGTACGTGGGGGCCTTGAGACACGACAGGAAGAATCCCGGTTTCAATCCCAATCTGCGCCAGCTCCTCCACGTGGGATACAAAGTGGCGGCCCACATGGGCACAGAGTACCTGGACGCCCTGGACTCCTGCGAGGAGAGTGTGGGAAAGAACGTGACCGCCAACCTCTATGAGCGGCACATGGTCCCTCTTTTCCTCGGCGCTTGACCATGGCAAAGCAGGGTAGGCGGCCTAGAATAGGAATACGAGGAAAGCTCCTCGCCTTCCTGGGGGCGGCCATCCTGGCTATTCTGGCCTTAGAACTTCTCGCCCAGAGCGCAACCCGCAAGGTGTCGGCTGAATACGAGACCTACCTTTCCCATTACCACCTCGTCCACAGGATGAGGATTTCCCTGGGCGAATTCAGGGCGACAGTGGAGCGCTACCTCCGCGAACCGGCCTCCATCGCCCCCGAGGGCCTGTACGAATCATTGGCGGCCTTGAGCGTTCTCTGCCAGGAGCTTCAGCCTCTCGGCGAGCTATCCGTCGATGCAGGCTTCGAGACTGCAGCCACGGCCTATGGGATGGACGCCTACAGGCCCCTGGTGTCACGCTCTGTTTCCTTCCGGGCATCGGGCAGGAGCGACTATTACGCCGACTTCGCAAAGTCGGAACGAATAGCCGGCTACATGGACAGCTACCTCTCGAAACTTCTCGGCATCCTCATGCGCCAGGGCGGGGCGAGATTCGAAGCGGCATCGCGCAGATCAGCGTCATTGGCGAGGGCCATTTTCTTCGGCATGGCCCTGGCGGCCATTCTCCTCCTGGGCTATGTGTATCTCGTATCCAATTCCATAACCCGCCCTATCCGCAGCCTCGCCGCGGCCTCAGAAAAGCTCGCCAGGGGGGAGCTCGACCTGGGGGCCGAGCCGATACGGTCCAGGGACGAAGTAGGGATACTCGCCGAGCGTTTCTACGCGATGAGCGCCAGCATCGGGGCATACGTCAAGAGCCTCGAGGAAAAGGCCGATCTCGAGAAAAAGCTACGCGAGGAGGAGACAAGCCTCCTCGCCATGGGCAAAGCCCTCAGAGAAGCCCAGTTCATGAATCTCCAGGACCAGATCAGGCCGCATTTCCTCTTCAACGCCCTCAACTCCATAGCGCGGACAGCCCTTCTCGAAGGGGCTCGTACGACGGAAGCCCTCACCATATCCCTGGCCAAGCTCCTGAGAGCCACCATGAAGGAAGGGGGAGCCTTCGTTCCCCTGAGCGAGGAAATTGACATAGTACGGGAATACCTGGGCTTCCAGAAGGCGAGGTTCGGCTCGAGACTGGATTGGGAAATCGAGGCAGAGGCCTCGCTCGGAAGGATGAAGATACCTCGTTTCCTCCTCCAGCCCCTGGTGGAAAACGCCGTCCGCCACGGCATCGAGCCCAAGGAAGAGGGCGGGACGGTCAAGGTGGTTGTGCGGCGCAGAGGTTCCAAGCTCAAGGCCTACGTCCTCGACACGGGCGTAGGTATGGATCCGCTCGTTCTCGGACGGCTCAGATCCTCGTTCCTCCAGGGCGTGGAGTCCGTGGAGGAGAAAAGCGAGGCGCGCCTGTCTGGATCCTCTGGCATAGGGATGGCCAACCTCGCCTCCAGGCTCGGGCTCCTCTACGGAAGCTCCTCCTCGATGGGAGTCGTCTCGTATAGGGGCAAGGGAAGCCTTGTCTGGATTTCCCTCCCCTTGGACGAGGCATAGAACCATGGCGAGAATACTCATAGCCGATGACGAGGAGCTGGAGCGCAGGGCCTTGAGACTCATCGTGGAATCGGCTGGGCTGGATGGCGGCTGCGATGTGCTCGAAGCGAGGAACGGGCAGGAAGCGGCCGATTTGGCGCTTCATGATCCTCAGGGATTGGACCTGGCCTTCCTCGACATCAAGATGCCGGGTATGGACGGCCTGGCCGCCGCCCAGGCCATGCGCGACGGGGGGTTCTCCTCTCCCATCGTCATCCTGTCGGCCTACGACACCTTCGAATACGCACAGAAAGCTATCAGGCTCGGCGTATACGAATACCTGCTCAAACCAGCGTCCTCGGAAGAAGTCCTGCGCGCCCTCAAGAGATCCCTCGCCTGGTCCAGGGATTCAGAGGAGAACTTTCGGAGAAGTTCGAGTTCTCTGCTCGCCCTCTCCCGAGCGGCGCGAAGCCTGGAGCGAGCCGTACTATCCCAACTGCGCGAGGGGAGTCTATCAGGACTGCCGATACGCGATTACGAGCGCCTGAGGTCATTGGATGCGGACACGAAATCCGTGCTGATCTTCCGGCTGGGCTCCGGGCAGGCTCACGGTGCCCTTTTCGATGCCGCCATCAGGGGGGCCGGGGAGGCGGCTTCCGGCTTGACTACGCTATCCGCCGTAGGAAGAGAAAGCGCATCGATGATCCTCTATGGGGTCGAAGCCGAATCCGGAAATACGGCTGGCGCGCGTCCCGGCATACAAGGTTTCGCGCGGACCCTGGCGCAGGATCCCCTGCGGAGCTTTGTGGAAGGGGCGCGCCAGGCCTTGGCTGCAATATCACCTACTATCCTCCTCTGCGGCTTGGCTGGACCGGCGAGGCGCCCCACCGAGGCTCTCTTCGCTTCGGCCATGGAGGCCGCGGGCCTGGCATCTCCGGACTGCCCATGCATCAGGCTCGGGCGCGCCGATCCTGTCGGAGGCGACGAGATGCTTCGGTACGACTCCGCCGATTCGGGCCATAGGAGCCTCGGATTGCGAGCCTTGGACTACATCAAGGATAGCTATCGCTCCGATATAGGCCTCGCGAGCGCCGCGGAAGCCCTGGGAGTGAATCCATATCATCTATCCCATGCGGTGGCCAAGGAGCTGGGCATAGGTTTCAGCGAGCTTCTCTCCCGGGTCAGGATCAACAGGGCCAAGGAGATACTCGCCGGGGGAGGCTCGGCCAAGGAAGCCAGCTGGCTCGTAGGCATACCGGATCAAGCCTATTTCACTCGCGTGTTCAAGAGACTGGAAGGAAAGACGCCGCGCAGGTTCATAGAGGATTCCGCAAAAAAGTACAAATATTGAGCAAAACCCTCCAAGACCGCGCCGGTGAAAAATGATCGAGACTGTAAGCACCGGGAAGAACCGGAAGTCCCTATTCTGTCCAAGGAGGAAGCACCATGAAACATGGCAAGCTCATTCTCGCCATCATGCTCGCCCTCGCCATCCTGGCGCCCGCGACTCTCTTCGCCCAGCAGAAGCCAATTGTCCTGAGGCTGGCGGAAACCCATCCAAAGGGCTATCCCACCGAGCTCGGAGACGAGGAATTCGCACGGCTCGTGAAGGAACGCTCGAACGGCAGGATCATCATCGAAGTCTATCCGGGTAGCCAGCTCGGCCAGGAGAAGGCCGTCATCGAGCAGGTCCAGTTCGGCGCCATAGACATCACCCGCGTCTCGGTCAGCGTCACCGCCAGCTTCGTGCCCAAGCTCAACGCCTTCCAGATGCCCTACTTGTATCGGGATGCCGACCACATGTGGAAGGTCCTGAACGGGGACATCGGCAAGAACCTCCTATCCAGCCTCGAGCCTTTCGGCTTTATCGGTCTCGGCTGGTTCGAGGGCGGCTCTCGCAATTTCTACAATTCCAAGCGCCCCATAACGAGCCCCGCCGACCTCAAGGGACTCAAGATCCGCGTCCAGGAGTCTGAACTCATGATGGGCCTCGTTTCCGCTTTCGGAGCTGTGCCCACCCCGATGCCCTACGGCGAAGTCTATTCAGCCCTCCAGACCGGAGTAGTGGACGGCGCCGAGAACAACTGGCCCTCCTACTTCTCTACCAGCCACTACGAAGTGGCTAAGTACTTCACCTTGGATGAGCACACGAGGGTTCCCGAAATCATAATCGGTTCCAAGATATCTCTCGGCAGGCTATCGAAGGCCGATCAGGAACTCATCCGCAAGGCAGCCGCAGACGCCGTCGAGTTCCAGAAAGCAGAGTGGGCCAAGTACGAGCAGCTCTCGATCGACAAGGTCAAGGCCGGAGGAGCCCAGATCACTTACATCAAGGACAAGGCTCCCTGGGTCGCCCTCATGGCTCCCCTCTACGCCAAGCAGCCCAAGGAAATCCAGGATTTCATCAAGCAGATCCAGGCTGTAAAGTAAACCGGATACCAGCGACACTCGGGCGGTCTCTTCTCGGGAGGCCGCCTGGTTCTCGCCCAAGGCGCCTCCGGCCCCCTGCGGAACCTCGGTGGTGGGCTCGGAGCTCGAAAGCATTGGTAGCCGCGATCGGCGGCATGGGAAGGCGCGAATGAAGGACAGGATTCTGAGGGCGATAAACCTGATCCATGTCATCCTGGTTGATCTGGCGCAGGTATTCATGGTGGCCATGGTGGTCATAGTGGCGGCCAACGTCTTCTTGCGTTATGTCTTCAACTCGGGAATTTTCTGGTCGGAGGAAGTGGCCCTCGTGCTCTTCGTCTGGTTCGTATTCATATCCCTTGGGTTGGGCGTCAAGCAGAAACTCAACATCACTATCAACCTCCTCCACAAAGACAAGATTCCGCGCTGGCTGGACGGCTTTCTGGACATCCTGACCGAGATCCTCGTCATCTTCGTGGGAGGAGTGTTCGTCATCTACGGCGGAAGACTCGTGGGATTCACCATGAATTCCATCCTCCCCGCTACCAAGTGGCCAGCCGCAATGCTCTATCTTCTCGTCCCCTTCGCCGGTGCGACCATGATCCTTGAGGCTATCCTCCACCTTGCCGGCTGGGACACATATGACGCCAACCTCGACCAGTATCTGGGAGGGGAACGCAAGCTCAAGGACGTTTTCGGAGGGAGCCATGAGTGATCCGGGAACCGCAACAGCAATCCTTCTGGGGGGCTTCCTCCTCCTCATGATCGTCCGCGTCCCCATAACCTATTCTCTCGCAACGGTGTCCGTGGTGACGGCCATCTACTTGAAAATTCCCCTGATGGCCATAGTCCAGCAGATGGTCCAGGGCGTGAAATCCTTTTCCCTCCTCGCCATCCCCTTCTTCATCATAGCGGGCGAGATCATGGGCCAGGGAGGAATAGCCCGCAAGCTCATAGAACTGGCCAACGTATTCGTGGGACGGATCCGCGGCGGACTGGCCATGGTCAACTGCGTGGACTCGATGTTCTTCGGCGGCATCTCCGGATCTGCAGTGGCCGATGTGGCGTCGACAGGCTCCATCATTATCCCCATGATGAAGATGAAAGGCTATGACGATGACTTCTCCGTAGCCATAACGGTTACCAGTTCCACCCAGGGCGTCATAATCCCGCCCAGCCACAACATGATACTCTATTCGCTCGCCGCCGGCGGCGTATCGGTGGGAAGGCTCTTCCTCGCGGGATACATCCCTGGCATCTCGCTTGGGCTGTCGATGATGATCATCTCCTTCATCATAGCCAAGAAGCGGAACTACCCCAAAGAAGACAAGGTTTCCTTCAAGCAGGCCCTGAAAATATTCAAGGACGCCTTCCTCGGGCTGATGACGGCCGTCATCATCATGGGCGGAGTGATATCGGGCATATTCACCGCCACGGAGTCGGCGGCCATCGCCGTCATCTACGCCTTCATCATCACCTTCTTCGTCTATAGGGAAATCCCCCTCACGGCATTGAAGGGAATCCTCTACAATTCCCTCAAGACTCTCGCCATGGTCATGGCTCTCATAGCGGCGGCGAGCGCCTTCGGCTGGCTCATGGCCTACCTGCGAATACCCGCCAAGGCCACGGATCTCATCCTGGGGATCACCACCAACAAGTACCTGCTCCTTCTTCTCATCAACGCGCTCTTGCTCATCCTAGGCTGCATCATGGACATGGCTCCCCTCATACTCATAGTAACCCCCATACTCTACCCGGTGGTGGTCAACACGATAGGGATGTCGCCCGTGCATTTCGGCATCATGCTGATGATCAACCTCGCCATAGGGCTCTGCACTCCTCCCGTGGGGTCGGCTCTCTTCGTGGGCTGCGCCGTGGGCAAAGTGTCTATCGAGAAGGTGACGAAAGCCATGCTCCCCTACTACCTGGTGATGTTCATCGTTCTCATGCTGATCACCTATATCCCCGCCATAACCATGTTCTTGCCCGATCTGATCATGCCGGGCGTATAAAGGAGATTCCATGTCCTTCGTCGAATCCATGTTTTCATTGAAAGGCAAGACGGTCGTCATAACGGGAGGCGGCGGGGGCATACCCGGCAGCCTCGCCGTGGCCTTCGCCAAGGCCGAAGCCGCCGTGGTTCTCTGGGGTAGGGGCACGAACCATCCCATGGAGGAGGCCGCGAGGCGCGTGGCCGCCGAGGCTCCAGGTTCCAGGGTTTTCGCGGTTACCGTGGACACGGGGTCGAAGGAAGCCTGCGAGGACGCTATCCTGGAATCCGAGCGTATGGCAGGCTCTCCGCTCGATATTCTCGTAAACGGAGTGGGTGGCAACAAGGGCAAGACAGCCTTTGTCGACCTGGACGAAAAGCTCTTCATGGAAATTCTCGAGCTCAACCTCCTGGCCGGCCTGGTGACGCCCACGAGGGCTTTCGCGAAGTATTGGATATCCAGAGGCATCAAGGGCACTGTCATAAACATGACCTCGATGACGAGCTACAAAGCCCTCTCAGGCGTCTGGGCCTACGACGCGGCCAAGGCGGGAGTCCTCAACCTCAACGAAGCCCTGGCCAAGGAGCTGGCGCCCAAGGGCATACGGGTGAACGCCATTGCGCCAGGATTCTTCGTGGGCAATCAGAACCGAGCGCTTCTCTTGGATCCGGCGGGCGGGCTGACGGCGAGGGGCAAATCGATCGTGGAGCGCACGCCGTTCGGCCGATTCGGCGACTTCAAGGAACTCTGGGGAGCCGCCCTCTTCCTGGCGAGCGAGGCGGCTTCGGGATTCATCACGGGGGTCTCCATCCCCGTCGATGGCGGCTACCTGACGGACAATATATGAAGCCATTCATGGATGCGGATTTCCTCCTCGATACCGAGACGGCGAAACGGCTTTTCCACGGTTCAAGCCCGGGCAGCGGAGCAGACGGCCTCCCTATCTTCGACTACCACTGCCATCTCTCGCCCAGGGAATTGGCCGAGGACAAGCCATTCACGGACATAGCCGAGCTCTGGCTCAAGGGCGACCATTACAAGTGGAGGGCCATGCGCTCGAATGGAGCTTCAGAGGATCTCTGTTCGGGCAAGGCGCCCTGGGCCGATAAGTTCCTCGCATTCGCAGCCGCCCTGGAGAAATCGGCGGGGAATCCCCTTTTGCATTGGGCCCAGCTTGAGCTCCAGCGGACCTATGGCATTTATGAACCTTTGAGGAAAGCGAACGCCCTGGCCATTCGGGAGAAGGCAAACTCTGTCATCCGCGAGCGCGGCGATTCACCCAGGTCGATGCTCAGGCACTACGATGTGGCCGTGGTCTGCACGACCGACGATCCCGCCGACAGCCTGGAATGGCACGCCGCGCTCGCCAAGGATCCGGATTTCGGGACCGCGGCCGCGGCATCGGGCAAGAAGACAACCGCCATCCTTCCAGCCTTCCGCCCGGACAAGGCCATGAACGCCTCCGATGCCGCGGCCTGGAAGGCCTACGCCGCCCTTCTCGGGGAGGCCTCGGGAATAGAAATCCGTCGGTTCTCGGATCTCGCCCAGGCCCTCGCCCGGAGGCACGCCTTCTTCCATGAAGCCGGTTGCAGGCTCTCCGACCACGCCCTCCTCGTGCCCCCCTTCGCGCCTGCATCGGAAGCGGAACTGGATCGAATCATCGCCTCGCTCCTCCAGGGCAAGGCTGTCGAGCCCGCGGATAGTGAGCGACTCGCAACGGCCGTCCTCCTCCACGTGGCCCGGCTCAACGCCAAAGCCGGCTGGGTCATGCAGCTCCACATCGGAGCTCTGCGCAACACGAACACGAGGCTTTTCAGGAGCTACGGCCCCGACGGGGGAGGGGATGCCATCTCGGACGCCCCCATCATCGCCCCACTCGCCGGCTTCCTCGATCTCCTGGATTCCGAAGGCTCCCTGCCCAAGACAATCCTCTATTCTCTCGACGACACCAAGAACGCGAGCCTCGCCGTCCTCGCGCAGGGCTACGCAGGCAGCTACGGCGAGGGAGAAAAGGGAATCCCCGGCAAGATCCAGTACGGCTCGGCCTGGTGGTTCAACGACCATCTCGACGGCATGACCCGGCACTTCGTGCAGACGGCATCGGTCTCGGCCATCGGCTCCTGGGTGGGTATGCTCACCGACTCGCGGTCCTTCCTCTCCTATCCCAGGCACGAATACTTCCGCCGTATCCTCTGCAGGATCGTGGGGCGCTGGGTAGAGGAGGGCGAGCTGCCCGCCGAGGACGCCTACGCGCTCTCCCTGGTGAGGAATATCTCCTGGTTCAACGCGCGGGACTACTTCGGTATCGAGGTGCCGACCTGGGCGAAGGAGAGGAGATAAGAAGAGATGGGAAGAGGATAAAGAGGACAGGAAAATAGGATCGGACGGGATAGACGGGAAGTATTTAGGGCATAAAGAAATAGTCGCCTGAGCTTCGATTTGGGAAAGTGGTGCTTTAAATCATGCCCATCCTGTTCTATCCTGCTGATTTCCTCTCATTTCTCCGTATCTGTCATCCCCGCGATAAACTGCTTTTGCATCACTATCACCACGATCACAGGAGGTATCAGGGCGAGTAGAACCGTCGCCATGACGATCTGCCACTCTATGAGAACGTCTGCGCCGGAAAGCATACGGTTGATACCTATCAGGAGCGTGTAATAGCTCTGTTTTGTCGTTATCAGCAGGGGCCAGAGATACTGGTTCCAACCGTAGATGAACTGGATGACGAACATAGCGGCTATGGGAGTGCGGGTCATCGGGACGAGAATAGTCCTGAAGAACTGCATAGATGTCGCCCCATCGATCTGTGATGCTTCAGCGATCTCCCGAGGCACCGACATGAAGAACTGTCTGAACAGGAAGACCGCCGTGGCCGATACGATCATGGGTAGGATCAGGCCGGCATAGGAGTTCAGCAATCCCAAATCCGATATCACTTTATATGTGGGCATTATTCGGACTTCCACCGGTAGCATGAGGGTAACGAAAATTGCCCAGAAGCAGAATTTCCTCCCGGGGAAGTTGAAAAAAACGATAGCGAAGGCCGCAAGGAGTGAGACTGCGATTTTCCCTAAAGCGATGCCCATGGCCATGATAAAGGAGTTCTTCATCATGGTAAGGGCCGAGGCTCCAAGGTTCTTGGCGCCTTCCGAGAGGGCGCGGCTATAGTTCTCTATGAAGTGGGAGCCAGGGTAGATAGGCATAGGCGCAGACAAGATTTCGGCGTTGGTTCTCGTGGACGCCACGAATACGAAGTAGATGGGAAATATGATTATGAGAATAGACAGCCAAAGCACGAGATGGGGAAAGGCGCGGGCGGATCTCCTCTGTTCTATCATGGGACCACTCCTTCAGTAGGTGACTTTCCGCTCGATGAAGCGGAACTGCACGATGGTGAGGGCTATCACCATGATCATCAATATGACCGACTGGGCCGAGGAACCGCCCAGATCTAGATTGATAACGCCATCCCTCCACACTTTGTATACCAGAACCTGAGTGGCTTTGCCCGGACCGCCTGCGGTCACTTGGTGGACTATGGGGAAAGTTTCAAAAAAACCGTAGACAAGGTTCATGACGAGAAGATAGAAGGTTGTAGGCGAGAGCATGGGGAAGATTATTGACCAGAAGCGCTTGATCGGTCCAGCGCCATCGATGGCTGCTGCTTCAACCAGGGGGAGGGGCACGCTCTGCAAGCCGGCGAGGAAGAACACGAAGTTATAGGAAATCTGCTTCCAACTGGCGGCCAGGGTTAGAAGCGCGAACGCCTGATCGGCCTTCAGAAGGTGGTTCCACTCGATGCCTAGCTTGTATTTGAGAAGCCAAGCGATGATGCCCACATTGGGATTGAACATGAAAAGCCATAGGACTCCGGCTACCATGGTGGCAACGGCATAGGGCCATATCATCATCGTCTTGTAGAAGGAGTCAAAACGGATTTTCTTGTTTGTCTGAATAGCCAGAAAGAGTGCAATGGCCATGGAAGAGGCAGTGATAGCGAGGGCGAAGAGCACCGAGACCCGGAATGAAGCCCAATAATCTGAATCCGAGAAGAGTTTTGAATAATTCTCAAAACCGACGAAAATCACTCTGCCGCCAAAGGGATCCTGGAGGAAGAAGGATTGCCAGATGGCCTGGGCCGAAGGCCAGAAGAAGAACATGAACACTATGACCATCTGGGGCAGGACGAGGAGATAGGGCAGGCCTTTGGAAGGGAATTCGTATTGCTTAGCCATAACGCATCCTGAGAGGGTTTAGAATCGGCACGGAGGCGGGCCGTTGCCGTCTTGTCTCCGCATGGGCCTTCCCGGCTGGGAGGGCCCATGAAAAGGGCCGCCTCGC
>DATCUA010000346.1:0-2235 GCA_036567645.1 Rectinemataceae bacterium
CGTAGGCTTCCAGCCCCAGGCGGGCCGCCTCGAAGGGCACCGAGCCCCCGCCGCAGAAGCAGTCCCCCACCCTGGCTCTGTGTCCGAAGGCTTTTTCGGATAATTGGAGAAAGAGCGTTTCGAGATCCTTGGCCGTGGTTCCCAAATGCTTGTTGATTATCTCCCAGGCTTCGGGATCGGGGCCGTCTATCTCCTCAGGCCTTACGCAATAGTCGAGTTTCTTCTCGTAGCTCAGCCGGGCGAAGGCCAGTTTCTCCAGCTTTTCCTTGGCCTCCGCATCCAACCCGCGCTTCCATCGGGGATCCGCGCCGTCCAGCTCGATGTACTCCTCGATCTCGGATCGCGCCAGGATGCCGGCTATCTCTTTGGCGCTCAGTTTTTTGGATTTCCGCTTCCACAGTCCCTCGTTGTCCATGGTGAGGATCTTGTAGAAGACTTCCCGATCCATCGCAGGATCGTCGGAGCTCGGCATGAGAAGGCCGAGGAGCGATGCGCGCACGAGGATGAGGGGCTTGCGCCCCCACCACTTTCCAAGCCCAGTGAGCGTCTGCCCCAGATTCGCCTTTCGCTCCTTGTAGCTCTCCAGCGACAATCGCGCCAGGGGGAACTGGGTTTCGATGAAGGGCTTATAGCTCATCGCTAAACTCCACATGAATTGAAAGCATCAGCGTCTCTCATCACTCTAGATCCGAAAATAGCGTCAGTTCCTCTCCCCTCGGCCGTCTTCGTATCACTGCGTCGGAGATGGGATTCTCGGTAAGCGCGAAGCGCACGGCCTTGCGCCAGCCCTTGTTGCGGCCGGAAATCGCCTGGCCGGTGGCGGCGTTGGTCATAGTGTAGAGCCACCAGCGCTCCTCGGGGCTCAGGCCTACCCAGTTCCGCAGGGCGTTCGGGATGAGGGATTGTTCAGCGTCTTCTATCGCCCAAAAAAGGAGGGCGAGTTCCTTGCCGAAGCTCCTATCCAGGGGGATGTCGCCCTTGGCGAGCCATTTCCCCGAGGCCATGCCATGCGCGGTCAGCCTGCGGTTGAACTCAGCCTTAGCCTCGTCCGCGATTTCCTTGAACCGAGACCGAGGGATGATCGCTTTCAGATCCCTATGCTCAAGCCCCACATCGTCGGATGAGGGGATTTCCCCCTTCCACTCGTAGCGTTCAATGATACGCACCGGGGCTTCGCCGGACGAGCCTTCGGGTATGCTTACGACAAAATAGTGGGTGCTGCGTTCAGGGTCGAACCCGAAGCCCGCCGATTTTCTCTTCATTGCGTTATCTCTGAGTCCTGCACCGCGATCTTGTCTTCGTTTTTCCAGTCGAGGAAATCCTGGGCCCGGTCGAAATGGATGCGCTGGATCGAAAGGTTGACATTGCCCTGGGGCTGGAGTTCGGCGATGTGATCGAGAATACCTAGAAGCTCCTCGCCGCTCTTCATGGTCGGCTCCGAGGCGATATAGTGCAGTTCCTCTCCCCCGTCCGGGAAATAATAGTACAGCTCGATCTTCTCGGCCCTGGCTTTGAACTGGGTGAGCCTGGAGATAAGTCGATACGCTTCCACGGTTTGGCAGTTGAGGAAGCGGTGATGCGTTTTCCACACCATGGCTTTATTTGGATCCAGCTCACGTTTTTCCTTGCCCGCCTCTATATCGCGCCGCATGATGTCGCTTTCTATGCCGTGCTTGGACGCGTAGGCCTGCACGATACGGGTTCCGGGAGGCAGGGGGAAGGCTCCGGCGTAAGGCACGCCCCGAGCCTTGGGATCGCTGCCGTCGGTGGTGTAGAAGATATCGGCATCGGGCGCCGCAACTAGTTCGCAGAAGGAATCGGCTCCCTGGGAGAAAATGCGGTTGCGCAGCGTTATACGGTTTTTCCATACCACGGGATCGCCGTTGGGAGCCGGGCTTGGGCTTTCGTCGACGCAGAGGAATTTGACGATCAGCTCGCCGGTTTCGAAGGCGTTGTAGTCCGGCACCGACTCGGAAGCCGCGCTGGGATTGCCGCCCCCGATTTCGTACACCACTTTCGTGCCGCCTATGGGCTGTATTTCCAGGACCGCTTTGCCCGTGGTCTCGTCGCGGTTTTTCACCCGCACGTGGACGGAAGTCGCCTGACGGGGGAAGGGGCCACAGCGGACAGAGCCCTGCCCTTCCTCGCGCCAGATCCCGCGCCTGAGCGCCTCGGCCTTCGCGTCGTCCAAGAGGCGGGGATGGTGCAGCTGCCAAGTGGATTTTATCGCGGCCC
>DATCUA010000347.1:0-5511 GCA_036567645.1 Rectinemataceae bacterium
CCTTAATCGCTCGTCGCTACGAATCCAGCTCTTGGGAATCGCGGTTCTGACGTTCGCTTCAATAACCGCCCTATCCTGTGCGCAAAAGCAGCTTCAGAGCTCCGAGACTGTCATCATCAGGCTCGAGCCCGGGACGAGCGCCTCGGCAATCGCGCGAATCCTGGCCGAAAAGGGTATAATCGCTTATCCTCGCCTTTTCCTCCTGAGGCTCAGAATCTTCGGCCAGGATCAGAGTATCAAGGCAGGAACCTACCGATTCGTGCAAGGCAGTTCACAGTCCGCCGTAATCAGAGCCCTCATCGATGGAGATGTGGCCAGGAAGCGACTGACCATACCCGAGGGGAGCACGGCAGGAGCTATCGCCCGACTCCTCGATGATGCGGAACTCGTAGATAGAGCCGATTTCCTTTCGGTCGTCTCGGATGCAGCTCTGGCATCGGAGCTGGGTATCCCTGGCGGCAACCTGGAAGGCTACCTGTTTCCCGATACGTACGATTTCGAGCTCGGAGCCTCCGCCAAGAGCGTGGCCATTGCCATGACGCGGCGCTTTTTCACGGAAGTCGCAAAGATCGCTCCCGATATGGTCGCAGTGCCCGGGAAGCTTAGAGAGCGCCTCATCCTGGCGTCGATCGTGGAACGGGAGTACAGAATAGCCGACGAAGCGCCCTTGATAGCTTCCGTGTTCGACAACCGCCTGAGGATCGGTATGGCGCTCCAGTCCTGCGCAACCGTAGTCTACGCTCTCACAGAGCGTATGGGGAGGCCTCATCCAGACAAGCTGTACTATGCTGACTTGGCAATAGACGATCCATACAATACCTATCGG
Organism: Rectinemataceae bacterium; assembly: GCA_036567645.1. Classification (GTDB taxonomy): domain Bacteria; phylum Spirochaetota; class Spirochaetia; order Treponematales; family Rectinemataceae; genus JAPLSO01. Next base: position 827 of record DATCUA010000347.1, read on the forward strand.
CATAGAGGTTTGCCGCCTGGTCCTATATCCAATCCTGGATCGGTTGCCTTGAAGGCTGTTTTCGATCATCCTATGACCGACTACCTTTACTTCCGTGTCGTGGACGAGGCGAGGGGGGCGCACCGTTTTTCGACGGATTTCGAAGAGCACAAGGGCGGCATCCCCGTCAAAGGACTCTAAGACAGATGGGCAGATTCCCCGAATCCCTTCTCCAGGAGATCTTGGACAAGACCAATTTCGCCGGAGTCTACCAGGAGAGACTGAAGCTTGTCAAAAAAGGGTCGAAGCTCTGGGGACTCTGCCCGTTCCATACCGAGAAAACACCATCTTTCTCCGTCGATGCCGACCGAGGCTTGTTCTATTGCTTCGGCTGCCAAAGGGGCGGATCCCTGATCGATTTCATCATGGAAGTGGACAAGCTGAGCTTTGTCGAAGCCGTTGAAGAACTAGCCGCAAAGGCGGGCGTCCCTCTACCCAAGGAAAGTCCAGCCCAGGAAAGGGAGGAAACGGAAAGGTCCCAGCTTCTGGAGCTCTACGAGCGCCTGGCTACGACATTCCATTGGTTTCTCGTGAGCAACGAGGTCGGATCAGAGGCTCTTGAAATGCTCAAATCGCGCGCCGTACCAGAAAGCCTGATCGAGGAGTTTCGTCTTGGCTACGCCCCGGCTGATACGTCCTGGCTCCATCGCTTTCTCGGAAATAAAGGCTATTCCGATGCCTTCCTCGCCCGCACGGGTCTGTTCGCCGCTAGGAATCCCCGGTTCCCACTCTTCTTCGACAGGATAATCTTCCCTATAGCCGACCACCGGGGAAGGGTGATCGCATTCGGCGGCCGGCTTCTCCATGGAGACGGACCCAAGTACATCAATAGCCCCGATACGCCTATTTTCCATAAGCAGGAACAGCTCTTCGCCCTGGACAAGGCGCTTCCCGCGATAAAGGCTGGCCAGGCGCCCATCCTCTGCGAAGGGTACATGGATGCACTCTCCTTCCACGCCGCAGGGCTGCGCTCTGCTATCGCTCCCCTGGGCACGGCCTTCACGCTCAAGCAGGCCCAGAGCCTCAAGAGACGGACCGATAGGGTGAATCTCTGCTTCGATTCCGACCAAGCGGGCCAGAAAGCGGCCGAACGAGCATGCGCCACAGCAGCAGCAGCCGGACTCGAATCGTCAGTTCTCTTGATGCGAGCAGGAAAAGACGCTTCTGAAATTCTGGAGAAACAAGGCCCCGAAGCATTGAAAAAGATTACTGAATACAGTATAAGTAGCGGGGATTTTTTGATTCGGCGGGCTGAGGAGCTGTTCGATTGGGCTACCATGGACGGCAAATCCAAAGCTTCGTCGTTTTTTTATCCCTATCTCGATGCGCTGGATTCCGAAGTGGCGAGGGAGGGATTCCTGGAGCAGGTAGCCAAGAGGATGGGTATCAATCCTTCTGCCCTCCGGGCCGATTACCAGAAGGCTAAGCAGGACGGAGGGAGGAGGCCAGAGCGCTTCTCTCAGGCGGCTGGGCAGACGGATAAGGCAAGAGGAAGGGCTATTTCTGCAGCCAGGACTGCGGATCTTTTCTTCCTGACTGCAGTAGCCCTGAAACCCGAAAGCTTCAGGCTTGTCCGCGAGAACGTGGGCAAGGACGATCTGGACGATCCACGTTCTGTGGAATTGTACGCCGCCTTGGAAGAGGTCTGGGCAAGCGGTCAGCACGACACTGTTTCGGTAGTGTCGAGATTGGAAAACGAGCAGGTGCGACGCTTCGTTCTAGAAACGGCTGCTGCGGGAGAGTTGGACGAGGGCTTGGACGAGGTGGTAGCGGATGGAATCAAGACCGTCGCCATCAGGAGCCTGGAAAGGGAACAAGCCCGGATCGTGCTCGAAGTTGGCAGGGTCTCGCGCGCCGAGACCGGAAGCGAGAACCTCGTGGAGCTGTTAAAACGGAAAATGCAGATAGATACGCAAATAGCACGGATCAAGGGGAAAGCGGATGAGTGAACTGGAACTCGACCCCGCAATTGCCAAGCTCCTCGAGTACGCCAAGGAAAAAAAATCCATAAGCTTCGACGAGCTGTCGGATTTTCTTCCCGAGTCCGTCATGAATTCCGAGAAGATCGACGCCATACTCGCCCTCCTTGAGAACAACAACATCCAGCTCGAAGAGGAAGAGATCCAGATCGAGGACGAGCAGACACTCAAGAAGGAACTCGAGAACAAGAGGCTCGTCAACAATTCCAAGGAATCGGGAAGCGACGACCCCATCCGGCTCTATCTCTACGAAATCGGAAGGGAGCATCTGCTCACCGCCGAACAGGAGGTCGAGCTCTCTAAAATGATGGAGGACGGGGAAGAGATCATAAAGGCCATCCTGCGAAAGTCGGGCATGCTCATCCCTGAGTTCCACATGCTCACTGCGAAGGCATTGCGCAAGGAAGCCAAGGACTCTTCGGGGCAACGCAAGGAGAACACGGAAAAAATCGCCGAACGCAGGCGCCTCAACCAGTTCTACCGCGATATCATACGCGACAAGCTCCTGGATCTCAGAGAGTATGTGGACTTGAAGAAAAGGATCATAGCCAAAGGCGGAGATATATTTTCGGACACAGACTTGGTCGAAAGGCGGGGCAAGCTTCTCGAGGCTATCCGGCAGACCGAGATTCACCCTGAGGAGATAGGGGCTTTTTCCGAAAAGTTCATAATCGCGGCGAAAAAGATAACCAAATACAGGCGGGAACAGGATAGGATACAAAGGATACTCCAGATTTCCTCTCTGCGGGATGTGAGGACCCTGGGGCGGAATCTGACGATCAGAGAAAAGCGCGAAGTTATCGAAGAAAGGCTTGGACTCCCCTCGGAAGAAATAAAAGAGAAAATCCGCCAGCTCCAGGTTACAGAGAAGAAGCTCAAGGAACTGGAAGCCGCATTCGAGGCTGGATGTGACCAGATAATCACCATGGCCAAGGATATCAACCGAGGCCGTAAAATGATGAAGAGCGCCAAGGATAGACTCATAAAGGCCAACCTGCGTCTCGTGGTCTCTATCGCGAAGAAGTATACGAACCGTGGCCTCCATTTCTTCGACCTCGTGCAGGAAGGAAATATAGGCCTCATCAAAGCCGTAGAGAAATTCGAGTACAGGAAAGGATACAAGTTCTCCACATACGCCACGTGGTGGATCAGGCAAGCGATCACCCGTTCGATTTCGGACCAGGCGAGAACGATTCGCGTCCCGGTCCATATGATAGAACAGATCAACAAGGTCGTCAGGGAATCACGCCAACTCATGCAGAAGCTGGGCCGGGAGCCCACGGACGAGGAGATCGCCGGGCAGCTAGGATGGCCTGTCTCCAGGGTGAAGAGCGTCAAGAACGTCGCGCGGGAACCCATTTCCCTGGAAACCCCTATCGGTGAAGACGAAGATTCCCTTCTCGGGGACTTCATCGAAGACAAGGAGATAGAGAACCCTTCCATCCAGACCGACTATAAGCTCCTCCAGGAGCAGATCAAAATGGTGCTCTCCACACTCCCCCCCCGCGAGCAGGAAGTCCTGCGGATGCGCTTCGGCCTGGACGACGGCTATTCCCTCACCTTGGAAGAAGTGGGGCTCTATTTCAACGTGACGAGGGAGAGGATCCGCCAGATCGAGGCCAAGGCCTTGAAGAAGCTACGCCATTTCAAGCGGAGCCAGAAGCTTCGCGATTATATGGATCATTAAAGAGGTATTCGGATGACCAACACGGAAATGCTGGACAAGCTCAAGACATACCAGGAGATTCTCGGCGAGCGCGTGAGGCTGGAAGAAGCCATTTCCGCCCTGCCTAAGACCATAGAAGCCCAGAACGAGATGCTCGCTCGGCTTCGCAAGACCTTCTCCGAAAAGGACGAGGCTTTCAAGAGATCCGAACAGCAGATCCGCGATCTCCGTCAAGCCCTGATCGATGCCGAAAGCTTGCGCGAAAAGGCAGAGCAGCAGATGGACGGCATTACTACCCAGAGGGAGTACGAGGCGATAAACAAAGAGATCAGGGACGCGACCGAGAAGGAACAGAATCTCCGCAAGGAAATCCAGTTGGAAGAGCGGAACTTCGGCGAGATCGAGGAGGAACTGCAGAAGGCTTCGGGCGGTATCGCCATGCTGGAGAAGGAAATCCAGGAAAAGAACCGTGCCATAGAAGACGATAGATCCAAGAAGTCCGCAGCCATTGCCGAACTCAAGGCAAAAGAGGGAGAGGTTTCCCAGGGGATAGGAGGGGAGATTCTCTTCAAGCTGGAGCGCATCATACGCAACAAGAAGGGCGTAGGCGTGGTACCTGTGCATGGGGTTGTTTGCACAGGCTGCCATATGATACTGCCTGCGAACTTCGTCAATGAAATCCGGGACGAGGAGAACACGGAAGTCCATTTCTGCCCCTACTGCTCGCGTATCCTTTTCTTCGAGGAAACCGAGGAGGCTCCCGAGTTCATGGGCGAGATTGAATCTGGCTCTCTTGCGGACCTCGCCGACTATTCGGAAGAAGGGGAGGAGGAAACCGATTCGGATGACGACGATCAACCCGAAAGGGAGGATCAGGAGAAGGAATACACGCCGCGTAAGGGGCAGGCGAGAAAGCCTGCTTTCCAGCAGGACGATTTTTCAGATGATGGAGAGGAATAGGCGAGGAATTTTGGGGGCGGGCGGCGCCGCCGCTCCCGGCC
>DATCUA010000348.1:0-7423 GCA_036567645.1 Rectinemataceae bacterium
CCACCTCGATGCAGGCCGCCGACCTCGCCTACGCCAACGGCCGCTACGTTCCCGCCAAGGGCCTGGCTGAAGACGTGTCGGCAACCCTCTCAGACGATTTCCAAGCTAGCGTAGCCAGCCAACGCGAAGCCGCGGCCGCCAAGGCGGCGGCCGATCCCGCGATGGCTGACGCCCGCACCAGAATGGTCTGGGCCGAGAACAACGAGATAAAGAAGGACTACCCTGCCGAATACAAGCAGGCCTCAACTTCCATGCAGGCGGCCGAGCTCGCCTACGCCAACGGCCGCTACGTTCCCGCCAAGGGCCTGGCCGAGGACGTGTCGGCAACCCTCTCAGACGATTTCCAGAAGAAGGTGCTGGACAGCAGGAAGCCTGTGGAGCCCGCTCCACCGAAGCCGAGTGAACCCACTCCGACCAAGCCCACCGAGCCCGTTAAGGCTTCAGAAACTCCGGTCGAGCCCGCGAAGACTGACGTCCCCGCGACGCCAGTTACGACGGCTGCCCCGGTCTCCGATGAAGCCAAGCAGGCCGCCCAAGCCCAGATTGACAAGGCTCAGGCCAAGTACGACTGGGCGGTCTCCGTCAACGCGGCCAACAACTACCCCGCCGAGCTCGGATCGGGCTCCGCACTCCTCGGCGAAGCCAAGGCCGCTTTCGCCGCTGGGGACTACGCCGCGGCGAGCGCCAAGGCGGGAGCCGCCTACGAGACTCTCTCCAAGATCGGCCAGTACGCTCTGTTGCCCGCCAAATACGTCGTGCGCCTCATTCCCGAGCGCCGCGACTGCCTGTGGAGGATCGCCGAGTACGCCTTCGTGTACAACAATCCGCTCAAGTGGCCCGTCCTCTACGAGGCGAACAAGAAGACCTTCAAGGACCCGTCCAACCCCGATCTCATCTTCCCCGGACAGGTTCTCGTGATACCGAGCATCAAAGGCGAAAAACGCGAAGGCACCTGGGATCCTAAAAAGACCTACCAGGCCTTGACCAAATGATTTTCGGAGCCTAAGCGTGCGCGGTCGCTAGCCCGCTTAGGCCACATGACAAAAAAGCCGCCTCGGGATTCCCGGGGCGGCTTTTTTGCAGAATTCATCCCACGGACTGGGCAGAGGAAGGGATTAGGCCATAAGCTCAACGGCTCCGGAATACAAGGCGGCGACGAGGCCGGCGGAAGCCCGAGTATCGGACCAGGCAATGGTCTCTCGGACGGCATGCATGCTCAAGAGTGGCTGTCCCACATCCATGGTCTTGAAGCCCAGTCGAGAGGATGTGAGTGGCCCGATGGTCGTGCCGGGCTGGGAGTCGGCCTTCGCCATATAGACCTGCCTCGGAATTCCGGCCGAGTCGCAGAGCCTCTCGAAGAGGGCTTCCGATTCGAGTTCGGTCGCGTAGCGCCGGGCGGCGGACTTCTTGAGGGCAGGACCTGCGCCTAAGCGCGGGGTGAAGAGGTCGTCCATCTTGTCGGAATAGGGAGGATTCAGCCCCTGAGCCGCGTCCAGCGATATGCAGAGCGATCGTGGGATTGCCCGGTAGAAATCCTCGGGAGGGCAGCCTGCCCCGAGGACGATGCGCGCGAGGACATCGCGCAGGAAGCTCGAGTTGGCTCCCTGGGCCGTCATGGAGCCGATCTCCTCGGCCTCAAGGAAGCAGGCCACCTGGGTGGCCCTGGAGGGCTTGGCTTCGCAGAACGCCTCGAGAATGGCATAGCAGCCTGAGAGATCGTCGAGCCTGGGCGCGTTCACAAGGGGAGGCGAGCCGCCAGATGCGCCGAAGACGACCGGCCCCTGGCCGTCATAGAAGAATGCTTCGAAGGCTGCGATGGCCTCGGCCTGGACACCTAGTTCCTCGGCTACTCGTTCCGAAAGCCAATCGGGCCTGGCTCGCCCTGCTGCAGCTGAAGATCCTACCACGGGCGAGCCGAGGGCTTCCACCAGGACGGGAAGGTGGCTGTGAGGATTGTACTCGAAGCCCTTGTTGATCTCCCTGTTGAGGTGTATGGCGTTGTTGGGTACCAGTCCCAGGGCCTTGGGGCTCCTGAATAGCCTGCTGGAGAGGCCCTGTTCCGTTTTGACCAAGGCCCTGCCTGCTAGCCAGAGTGGGCGGTCGAGCCAGGAGGAGAGGATGGCCCCCCCGTAGACATCGACTGCAACTCTCAGCAAGCCCTTCTCCGCCCGCTCCCCCCGAGGCCTGGCCTTGAGCGCGGGAGAATCGGTGTGCGCCCCGGCGAGGGCGAAGCCCCAGTCGCCCGGGGATCCCGAACCCAGCCTGAAGGCTATGACCGAATTGCTCCCCCTGACCAGGTAGCGGGATTCTCCCGGCTCCAATTTCCAGGCGGCGGCCTCGTCCAAGGCACGGGCGCCATGGGCTTCCAGCCTTGCCACGATGCTGTCGGCGGCGTGGAAGGCTGTCGGGGAAGCGTCTATGAATCCGCAGAGGCTTTCTATCCTATCCACGGGTTTCTCCTTCGGGCCGGAGTTCGCCCGATCCCTCAGACTGGCGGGGGATCGGTTCTGCTACGCGCGCCGCGAGGAGTTCGGCGCGAAGCCGTATGAGTTCGGCCCGCAGAGCAGTCAGCTCGGCCTTCAGCGAAGAGTCGGCCTTGATAAAGTCCTCCTCCATGAGCCGGGCTGCAGCCCCGAGCCCCATGCCTCGCTCGAGGGCTAAATGTTTGAGGCGCGAGAGGAGGCAGAGATCGAGGTCGGAATACACTCTCCGACCGAAAAGATCCTTGCGCGGAGAGAGGAAGGCGACCTCTTTTTCCCAGAATCGCAAAGTCGAGGCAGGTAGACCCAGGAGGGCTTCCGCCTCTCCTATGGAGCGGCCCTTCATCGCTTCTGCCGCGTCTTCCAGTCCACGCGCGAAGCCTTGAGCTCGAGCTGGACGGGGATGGTACCCATGTCGAACTCCTCCCTGATTCTGTTCTTAAGGAAGGAGACGTAGGTTTCAGGCACGAGGTCGGGCCTCGTGACGAAGAAGGCGAACTTCTGGGGATTGATGCTGGTCTGGACTGCGTAGCGGAGCTTGAACTTGGTCCTCAGGCCAATGGGAGGCGGAGTGGCCTCTATCCATGCGGCCACCGCCTTGTTCAAGCGGGAGGTTTCCACCTTCCTCGTAAGCTTCGCGTACATCGATATGACGGTGTTCATGAGCTTGTCCAGTCCCGTGCCTTCTTTGGCGGAAAGCGCGAGGACCGGGGCGTAGGCCATCTGACCGAAAAACCAGCGCAACTTGTCGCGCGCTGCTTCGAAGCTGTTCTTGACCGAGGGCATGAGGTCCCACTTGTTGAAGACGAATATGACTCCCCTGCCCTTGTCCACGGCGAAGGCAGCTATCTTCTTGTCCTGCTCGGTAAGGCCTTCCTGGGCGTCTATGAGGAGGATGACGATATCGGCCCTCTCGACAACGGCTATGGATCTAGTGACAGAATAGTACTCCACATTGTCGGTGACTTTCTTCTTGCGTCGTATTCCTGCCGTATCGAGAACCACGACCCCCCTGCCCTTCCAGGTGAAGCGGCCTTCCACCACGTCGCGGGTGGTTCCGGGGATGTCGGAAACGATGCTCTTCTGTTCGCCGAGGAGGAGGTTGAGAAGGCTGGACTTGCCTGTGTTCGGCTTGCCCATGATGGCTATGCGTATGTCCGCGCGCTCCAGATCCACGGCCTTGACGCCCGAGAGATCCAACTTCGAGAGGATGAGCTCCGAAAGCTCGTCTATGTTGCGTCCATGTTCGGCTGAGATGAACACCATGGACTTGATGCCCCAGCTGACATGGGCCCAGACCAGGGGATCGCGCTCGGGGCTGTCGGCCTTGTTCACCACGAGGGCGAGCTTGGAGCTGTATGGCCGCAGGCGTTCTGCGAACTCCTCGTCCTCGGGGCTTATGTCCACTGCGTCGACGATGAAAAGGATGAGGTCCGCCCGATCGAGAAGGGACAAGGTGCGGGCGACGACGAGGTCGTCCAGGCCTTCCCGTTCGAGCTTGAAGCCCCCGGTATCGGCGAGGAGGAAGGGCTTGTCCGCGCCGGAAAGGAAGCAGAGTTCCTCGATGGGATCCCTCGTGACCCCGGGCTCGGGATCGGTTATGGCCCTCCGCTTGTGGAGAAGCCTGTTGAAGAGCGTGGATTTGCCCACGTTCGGCCTACCGGCCAAGACAACGAGGGGGAGGTGTTCCCAGCGGATGTTCCTGGCCTCATCGGTATCGGGAAGGGGAGCGTCGGCTTCTGCCGAGACGTCTTCAACAGGTTTTCCTTTATTAGCCATTGGATCCTCGCCTAGAGTCTGAATCGGTTTGAAAGGAGATCTGCTACCTGGGCGGGATTGCCTATGCGCATCACCTGGGCGGCTATGGCTTCCACTTCCGCCAATTCGAGGGATCGGAGAAGGCTTTTCACAGCTGGAATAGAAACCGCCGACATGGAGAGCTCGCGCAGACCCATGCCCACGAGGAGAGCTGCAGCAGCGGGATCAGCTCCCATCTCGCCGCAGAGTCCGACTTCGATTCCCGCATTCCTCGCCGCGTCGATGGTCATCTTGATGAGCCTCAGGACGGCAGGGTGCAGGGGATCATGGAGATATGAAACCTTCTCGTTGCCCCTGTCCACTGCCATGGTGTACTGGGTGAGATCGTTCGTGCCTATGGAGAAGAAATCGGCACTCCGGGCGAGGAGGTCGGCGCAGAGGGCGGCTGAAGGCACTTCTATCATGATGCCGGCCTTTATCTGGTCTGGCACAGCCTGGCCCCGGGAGCGGCACTCCCATTGGGATTCCTCCAGTATGCCCCGCGCCTTGATGAGCTCCTCGGGAGCGCTGATCATGGGGAACATGATCCGCACGTCGCCGAAGACGGCTGCCCGCAGGATAGCCCTGAGCTGGGTACGGAAAATCTCGGTCTTGGAAAGGCAGAACCGTATAGCCCTCCAGCCGAGGAGAGGGTTCTTTTCGTCCTGGGCGCCGAACTCGGGGAGGACCTTGTCCCCTCCGATATCCAGGGTGCGTATGGTTACCGGCTTTCCCCCCATGGCCTGTACCACCGATTTGTAGGCCTTGAACTGGGCTTCTTCCCCGGGGACGTGGCCACCGAGGAAAAGGAATTCGGAGCGGAAGAGGCCGATGCCGTCGGCTCTGTGCTCCATGACCGCCGGCACCTCCTCGGGCACTTCGATGTTAGCCTTGAGGAAGATGCGCGTGCCGTCTTTGGTGGAAGCCGGCACATCCCGTATTTCCAGATATGCGCGTTCGCGGCGGGCCCTGGATTCCTGAGTGGCGCGCTCCTGCTTGAGAGCGGCAGGACCTGGATCGAGGATGGCAAGCCCCTTTTCCCCATCCACGATGATGGGCATGTATGGCTTGACGTCCCCGATGAAAGGGCCTATCCCCAGGACGGCGGGAATCTGGAAGGCCCGGGCGAGTATGGCCGCATGGCTCGTGCGGCCGCCCGACTCCGTGACTATGCCCTTGACCTTGCCGCGCGCCATGCCGACCATGTCGGAAGGCAAGAGCTCGCGCGCCACGAGGATCACCTCCGAGTCCAGGTCGGCGAGGCTGATCCTCACCTTGTGCAAGAGATGACCGAGGATGCGCTTCACCACGTCATGGACGTCGGAAACCCTTTCCTGAATGTATGGATCCTGGGATGAGGAGAGCTGGTCTATCATCTCGCGCTCGAAGGAGAAAATGATGCTTTCCACATTCGTGAGGGTGCTCGCGAGGCGCTCTCGCACCGTCCCGATCATCTCGGGATCCTCGAGCATGAGAAGATGGGCGTCGAAGATTGCCGCCTGCTCCTCGCCGGCTGCTTCCAAGGCTTTCGTCCTCAGCGCCTCCACTTCCTCCTTGGCGGCCTGGGAGGCTTCCTTGAAGCGCTCGAACTCCGATTCCACCTCCTTCTCTCCGATGGGAAAGGAAGGGATGGATGATTCGTCGTCATGGAATATGAATGCAGGAGCGAGGGCTATGCCAGGCGAGGCGGCAACGCCGCGCAATTCTCTCATGTCCCGACTGTATCAGATTATCGCCGCATCGTCAAACGAGCGGCGGATGCCAAAGCAACCTACTGGAGCACGTTGGCTGGATTGACCATCTTCCCGTTCTTCCAGACGGTGAAATGGAGATGGGGACCGGTGGAGTAGCCCGTGTTGCCCGAATACCCCAGCCTCTGGCCCCTGCCAAGGTACTGGCCATTCTGAACGGAAATGGAATCCATGTGTGCGTAGAGGGTTTTCCAGCCTCCGGAATGGCTCAGGGTGACATACTTTCCCATGATCGAGGAATAGCCAGCCTCCACCACCCGTCCCTCCATGGCGGCTCCTACTGGAGTTCGCATGGGCACTCCGATATCGATGCCGTTGTGGAAGGAATTCCGCCCGCTGAAAGGATCCCTCCGCCACGAGTACCATGAGGTGATGATGCCGCGCACGGGCCATTTGAATAGATCACCCGCTATTTCGCGGGATACTGCGGCGGGAAGTTTGGCATCCGGGAGGAAGATCGTCCTTCTCTCGGAAAATTCGCGCGCGAGGAGGCCATTGGCCTCGATGAGCCGATCCGCGGAAATGGAATACTGGCTGGCGATGCCTTCTACCGTGTCCCCGCTTTTGGCAGTGTAGAAAATGCCCGATTGGTTGGGAACCTTGAGGAGTTGGCCGGGCCGCAGGGAGCGCGCCGAGGTGATACCGTTGGCGCTGAAAATAGTATCGATGGAGACATCGTATCGCTCGGCTATACCAGAAACGGTTTCCCCCTTGGCCACCTGGTGGACCGAGTAGAAGAGCCCATCGTCCCCGGCCTCGCCGCCCAGAAGAGCTGAATCCTCGGTCCCGAGGGGGCCGATGCTCCCCAGCGCCCAGGAGGGGCCGGGAGCGGGACGGAAACTCGAACCCACGAGGGTGATAAGGCAGGCGAGGACGAAAAGCGTGCGCCTGAAGCTGAGTCCGTTGGAAAGGAGGAGGAGCAAATCTGTGCGGTTGAACCTGAGTCGGCCTCTCACGATCACCTCGAGGTCTGGGCTGGGGGAAAGTATACCGGAGGTACAGAAAGCCCGCAAGGGCGATCTTGCCCAGAGGGCGCACCTTGCCCTGGCGCCAATACCGGGATACGCTCGCCATGTGAAATCCGACACGAGCGACGGCGGCGCAGAGCGCGAGACGGTTCCCTATGATGTAGCCCTGGTATCGTGCCAGGATTATTCGGCCGATGCCCTGGAGGAAGCCCTCAGCGAGGCGGCTCGGGCTGCGGGCATGCCAGACCCACGGGGTCTGAGAGTCCTGGTGAAGCCCAATCTCCTCAAGGGTGCGGCTCCCGAGCGGGCTGTTGCCACCCATCCCGAGTTCCTCCGCGCGGCGATCCGGATCCTCAAGGCGAAGGGAGCCGCTTCCGTCATGGTGGGCGATTCCCCCGCATGGCAGGGATCGGCAGCCGCGGCCCGA
>DATCUA010000349.1:0-9492 GCA_036567645.1 Rectinemataceae bacterium
ATCGTACCCCGAGGGGAGCTTTCCTTTGTACGTCAGGTTGGCCGCGTCCGTGGCGTCGTGGGACAGAACCTTGAACCTCGAGCAGAGGTCTTCCCCGTAGACCTGGATGTCCTGCTCGCGGGTATGGGGATCATGGATGCCCGTGGCAGTGAGAAGCGTTACGCAGGAGTCCGGGATTCCGGCTTTCTCGATGGTTTCCACCAATGGGGGCATGAACACCGAATAGGGCGTTGGCCTGGTTATGTCGTTGACGACGATGACTAAGCGCTTGGGATTGGCGGCCTTGAGCAGGTCCAGGAGAGGGGGCGAGCCCTCAGGGGAAGCGAGGACGTGGCGAACCGAAGCCTGTGGATCCTCCAGGGGCGGCCTCTCGCCGGGCAGAACCACTTCGAGGATGCGGGAATCCTCCAGGTCGAGGGGCAGAGTCGTGGATCCGAATTTCAGGTCGAAATGCATCGGCTGCTCTCCTAGATCAAGATGCCCGTGGGCAAGGAAACCATGAGGAACTTGGCGAACAGAAGGTAGAGCACCGCTATCACTCCTACCGCCACTGCGGCAGAACCTAGCACTCTGGCTGCGCCCTTCTTGGGATGGAAGGCGTACATGATCGAGAAGAAGGCGGCGAAGCTCGTTACCACGAAGCCCACTTTTTCTAGGAGGAAAACCCACAGGAGGCCGACCACGACAACCAAGGCGAGCGACTTCGTAACATTGGTGAAGGTCGTGGCGATCATTTCAGGCTTGAATTTGCCCTTGACCAGGAGGGATATGCCGAAGAAGGCCAGGACGATGAGGACGCTCTTAGGCGCCATCGTAGCATATTTGCTCCATTCCTTGATCTGGAAGAAGAATATGGCGACGACGCCCAGGATGATGGCGCCGCCCACGTAGTCGGTGTTCAATTTCTTGGCTCCGGCGACTTCGTTTTTCGCCAGCGCCGCGGCTATGATCGTCGGTCCGCCCTTCCTTTTCCGGAAGGCGGAACGAATGAAAGGCCATGCGGCGGAGAAGACCGAAAGCGCGATAAGGCCGATCGATAGGGGTCTCGTGAACATGATAATCCAGGGGGTCGACATGGAGACGTTGTTCCCCATCAGCAGGCCTTGGACGAATCCTCGTTCTGCTATAGGTCCCAGGATCAATCCCAGGACGAAAGCTCCTGTGTTGAAGCCCAGATCTTTGAGGATATAACCTACGATACCCGACACGAACATGATGATGACGTCCATGGGGTTGTTTCTGATCGCGTAGGATCCCAGAACCGTGAGAAAGAGGATGGTAGGGATCAATATCCGTATAGGCACCTTGATGACAGCCTTGTACATACCCTTGCCGGCGAAGAAGCCCACGAGGGTCATGAGGATATTGGCCACGAAGAAGGAAAGCATGAATGCGTAGACAAGGGAGGCGTTCCTCGTGAAGAGCTGGGGGCCGGGCGAAAGTCCTTGGAGCATGAGCGCCCCATAGATGATAGCCGCGGGAGGAGACCCAGGGATGCCCAAGGCGAGAAGAGGCACCATGGCGCCTTCCACCACCGCGTTGTTCGACACTTCCGTGGCCACCACCCCCTGGGGCTCCCCGTGGCCAAAAGCTTCGGGATGCTTCGAGGCGCGTTTAGCCTCGTTGTAAGCGATGAGGTTGGCTATGTTTCCGCCTGCGCCAGGAAGGATGCCGATTATCAAACCTATGACCGAAGCTCGCAGGGAAGCCAAGGGATGGCCAATGACGTTGTCGAAGGCTCGCTTGAGTGCTCCTTTCTCGTGTTCCGCCGAATTGACCTCGGAATACGATGAATAGGGATTCATGGCCATGCGGAAAATCTCCGGGATACAGAAGAACCCGATGAGGACCGAGACGATTTCCACTCCGCCCTGGAAAGATGAAAGCCCGAAATCGAATCGCATGTCGCCGCCCACTGGGGCGATGCCGATCATCGATACCAGGATGCCTATGAATCCTGCCGCTATTCCCTTGAGGAGCGATTCCTCGGAAATGGACGAAATGATGGTGAGGCCGAAAATCGCTACCCAGAAAAACTCCGGGGGGCCGAACTTGAGCGCGGCCCTCGCCAAGGGCACGGCGAAGAGAATGAGCCCGAAGGTACCGATGACTCCTCCAACACCGGAGCCGATAGTGGCAGTATAGATCGCCTCCTTGCCCCGTCCCTGCCGAGCCATCGGGTAGCCGTCGAAGCAGGTGCCGATGGAGGACGGGGTTCCGGGGGTGTTCAGGAGAATCGCGGAAAAAGAGCCGCCGAAAATGGTAGCGCAATAGAGCGCCCCGATGGTGATGAGCCCCGAGACCGGGGACATGGTGAAGGTGAAGGGAACCATCAAGGCCACTGCCATGGTGGCCGTGAATCCCGGCAAGGCGCCGGCCATTATTCCGAACACGATGGCGATCAGCATGAAAAGCATGTTCTGCAGGGTAAAGATGGCTGCAATGGATTCCATCAAGATTTGCATGGTCATGGTAGGTTCCCTTGTCTGCTTCTGTGGATAAAAGGCGCAGGGAGCTCAGCGCCTTGCGCCTTCAGGTTCGCGTTCGGCAAACGTTATTTCTTGAATTCCGCGGCTAGAGGGGTATAGACCTTGATCTTCTCGTCCACGAGCTTCTCGCTGGCTTCAGGGCCGTAGAACTCGAGCTTGAAGCCCGAGGCTTCCATCTTCTTGGCGAATTCTGGATCCTTGTTCACCTTTTCGAAAGCGTCGGCCAGAATCTTCTTGACCGAGTCGGGAGTCCCCGGGGGAACGGCGGCTCCGCGGAAGGCGCCTTCTACCAGGTCATAGCCCAGCTCGCGGAATGTGGGGACGTCAGGAAGGGATGAGACGCGTTTGTCTGCGGCTACCGCCAGAAGGCGGATTTCGCCTTCATAGGCATTGCCCATGGTAGTGTACGTCATGAGGGCGGTGACATGCCCGCCCAGGAGGGCGGGGATGGCGTCTCCGGATCCCGTGAAGGGGATGTAGGTCGTCTTGATGCCAGCCAGTTTGTCGAAGACCTTCTGGGCGATCTCGTTGGCCGAGGCCGAGGCCGATCCCCCCACGAGAGCCGCGCCGGGGTTGGCCTTGGCGTATTTCACAAAATCTTCCACGCTCTTTATCGGGCTCTTGGCGTTGACTGCCAGCACGCAGGGAGTGGACATGAAGGTATAGACAGGAACTATTTCCTTGGTCTTGTAGCCCGAGTTGGGAGTGGTTAGAGGCTGGAGGATGATGTGGGGGAGGTTGTGACCGGTGAAGGTGTAGCCATCGGGCTTCTGCTTGAGAAGGTCCGCCCAGCCCACGGCCCCGCCGCCGCCGATCTTGTAGTTGATGACTACCTTCTGCCCGAGGATCTTTTCGAGCAAGGGCTGCTGGGCTCGGGCGAATATGTCCGACTCCCCGCCCGGATTGAAGGCGATGACATAGTTCAAGGGCTTGGTGGGGAATTGGGCGAAGGCGATTCCTCCTGCTACGAAGACAAGCACGAGGGCGACGACCACTTTCTTTAGCGACTGCATCTGCATGCCTCCTACGACACCGTATGCTATGGCGGCCTCAGGCCGCGATGAAACCTCGATAGTAAGTATCTAGCCGGTTTTTACCTTCTGTAAAGAGAAAAAACTCCGCCGTTTTCTATCAGGGACAGGATCTCCGCGGAAAGCGGCACGAATCGGCGGATTTCGCCGCCTATCCTGAGCGTACCGCTCGCCAGATCCACTTCGATATCCATTCCTTCTTCCAAGCCGAAAGAATCGAGATCCGGGACCATCACGGCCGGCACTCCCAGATTGATGCAGTTGCGGTAGAAAATCCGGGCGAAGGATTTGGCGAAAATGGCGGCAACGCCCGCGTTCTTCAAGGTGATGACCGCGTGCTCTCGGCTCGATCCGCAGCCGAAGTTGGAGCCCGCCACGATGAAGCCTCCCTTCTCGAATCGCGCGGGGAAGCTCGGGTCGGCGCCCTCCATGGCGTGTTTTCCTATGTCCGCGTGATCAGTGAGTTCCAGGAAACGTCCGGGGTATATCTGATCCGTGTCGATATTGTTGCCAAAGGTGTACACCATGCCTTTGAGTGTTTTCATCCTGTATCTCCCTAGAGGCTGGATGGGTCGGCGATGAAGCCGGAGATGGCGGAAGCAGCCGCCGTTGCCGGCGATACTACATAGAGTTTCGCGTCTATGCTTCCCATCCGGCCCGGGAAGTTTCGCGACGACGTGGTCAGTCCTACCTCGCCGGCTGCGAGGATACCCTCGTGCGCTCCCAGGCACGGTCCACAGCCCGGAGTGGAGAAGGCGGCTCCCGCTTCCATCAGGGTTTGGACGAAACCCAGGGTAATAGCCTTTTGCATGACCGTGTCAGAGGCGGGGATGACCACGAGCCTGGTCCCCTTTGCCACCTTCTTTCCCTTGAGAATCTTGGCCGCCACGGCCAGGTCGTTGATCCGGCCGCCCGTGCAGGTGCCGATGAAAATCTGATCAACGTGTATGCCCGTTTGGCTTCGCACTTCCGCCAAGTTGTCGACGCTACCAGGAGTGGCCAGCGAGGGCTTTATTTCAGATACGTCGTAATGGTGGACCGAAGAATATACGTAATCAGGATCGGTCTCGACATTCCTCGTGGCCTTCGAGACCCCCATCCCGGCCAGGTATTCCCAGGTTTTGGCATCGGGCTGGATATAGGCGGTTTTCGCTCCCATTTCCACAGACATGTTGCAGAGCACGAGCCGCTCTTCCACAGGCATTGCCGAAATGGCGGATCCCGAGAACTCCACGCACTTGTAGATTGCCGCGTCCTGCTTCAAGTCGCCTATGACATGGAGGATTATGTCCTTGGCCATGACCCCCGGGCCGAGCGGCCCCCCCTCGAGGACTATCTTCATGACTTCCGGGACACGGAACCAGAGAGATCCGTTGAGAAGGATGAGCGCCATATCCGTGGCTCCCACGCCGGTACCGAAGGCGCCCAGGGCGCCCAAGGTGGTGGTATGGGAATCGGTCTCCACGACTATAGCCCCCGGAGAGACAAGGCCGTTCTCGATAAGGACCTGGTGGCAGACGCCCCGGCCAACATCATAGAGCTTTTCTATGCCCTGGGCGGCGCAGAATTCCCGCATCGCTCTGTGATTATCCGCCGCCTTGATGGTTGGGGCGGGTGCGTAGTGGTCGAAGACGAAGGTTGTTGCCTCGGGCTTCTTCACCTTCGTCCCGCCGAGCTGATGGAAAGAGGTGACCACTTGAAGATAGAGGTCGTTCACTTCCGCCACGTCGACCTCGGCAGTCACGATTTCGCCTGCGGATACACTCGCCTTCCCGGCCGCGTGGGCTAGGATTTTTTCGATTGCGTGCATATTTTTTAATTAGCAAAAAACATGCCAATCGAATAGAGATGGATTATCCATCGGATGCAATATGATATTGTTACGCTAAATAGAGATAATGGCAGACTCCTCAAGCACCTGCGAGAACGTGATCGGGAAAGGCAAACCGGTATGTCGCATTAGTTGCAATAATGTGCAACAAATGCAACAATGGTGCGCCCGCAACGATTCCATACCCCTAGGCCTTCATCGAAGATCTTCCAGGCGGATGGGCTTTTTTCATCCGCCGCCAGAGAGTAGAGCGATGGATGCCTAAACGCCGCGCCGCTTCTTCCATGCTCTTAGACTCCTTCAGGGCCTTGGCGATGTCGGGGTCTGAGACCATGGAGAGTGGGGGCTGAAGAACCGAAGTCCCTGAATCCAGGAGGGAGCGGGCGAAGGAAACGTCGATTTCGTCATCATTGCATAGTGCCGCAACCCGGTCGCAAAAATTCTTCAGCTCCCTCACGTTTCCCGGCCATGAGTACTCGTACAGGAGGGTTTCGCATTCGATACTCAAGGATGGGGCTTTGCCGCAGAACTCCGAAACGTCGAGCATGTGCCGAACGAGGGGCAGGATGTCGCCTCGGCGTTCCCTCAAGGGCGGTATGAAGAGGTCGAGCACGTTGAGCCGCCAGAACAAGTCGTTGCGAAAGGCTCCGGAAGCCACCAGCGAGACTATGTCCCGGTTGGAGGCGGCGATGATCCTCACATCCACGGGGATGATCTTGTCATCCCCAAGGCGCATGACTTCGTGCTCCTGGAGAACGCGGAGCAGCCTGGCCTGCAAGGCCAGGGGCATCTCAGAGATTTCATCCAGGAAGACCGTGCCGCCGTGGGCTATCTCGAAAAGGCCGGGCTTGCCCTTTTTCCGGGCTCCCGTGAAGGCTCCGTCCACGTAACCGAACAGTTCGCTTTCGAAGAGAGTCTCGGGGATGGCGGCGCAATTCATAGCCACGAAAGCACCTGATCTGCGTTCCGAGGCATTGTGGATGCTCTGGGCGAACATCTCCTTCCCCACCCCTGATTCCCCTCGGATCAAGATGGATGCATTCGTCCTCGCGTATCGGATCGCCAGGTCGACGGTTCTCCTGCTTAGGGGGTCTTCAGCAACCATATCGCCGAAATCGAATCTGGCGACATAGCCCTTGAAGTAGATCTCCCGGCGGATATCCTCCTCCAGCTTCTGTATGCTCCCAATATCCTGGAGCGTTATGACCGAGGAAGCTACCGAGCCTTCGACCTTGACGGGAATGGAGTCGACCATGACTCTCTTGGGGCCTAAGTCGACGATCTTCCTGAGCTCCTTCCCATCCCTGGCTTCGGTTCCCTGGGACGAAGTCATCTCCACCAGGAAGGAGGGAAGCGTGGTGCCATAGCCCCAGGCCAAACCTTCGGCACTGTGGCGCAGGAGTTCCCGTGCCTTGCCATTCATCTGGAAGATCCTGCCCTCGCCGTCCGTGGCTATAATACCCTCTCTGATGTTCTCCATGATGATCCTGAGTTCCTCGGCGCGTCGGCTTTTCAGGCGTCGGGCCGCCACGATCTTGGAGGCTTCTTCCAGGGCATAGCGTATCGAGGTCTCGCCCGACTCGATGAGTACCGAAGGAGCCATGCAGCTCGCTGCCACCTTTGAGGTAATGACCCCTCCCAGAAGAACATCAATGCCGTCGGCTATAGCCAGCCGTATGACTTCCTCCAGGTCGGAATCGATGCCCAGCTCATACAGCTTGAGATCGAGGCGGAGGAAGGGTAGGAAATCCTTGAGTTGCTGGATCATGTTGGCAAAGGATATGACCCCGATGCGGTATTCGTCTCGCTTCGTCAGCGCCCGAGCCTTCTCCAGGGCCGATGCCAGGTCCTTGGCGGTAACCTGCAGCTCCACAATGGGGGTCGGGATCCCGGCGGTTCTCATGACCAGAACCGTTCCACCTCGGCTCACTATCACATCCGATTCTTCTTCATAGCGCCTGGCTATAGGGATAGCATCCTCGAGAAGACCTTGCTCGACGACTATCTTCTCCTTGAACTCCCTGGCCACTGCTCTGATAGTCCGAGCCATATTCTCGTCAGGCGCTATGCAGAGAATCATCGGAACCCTCCCGTACGAACATTCCAAGCTCTATGTCCACGAGTAGTAATACTATGGAAATAGCACTCGTGACATTCCCGCCGACACGACCGAGGCATGGAAATGCTTGAGCGCGAACCGAGGTGTCGGTACAATTCCCCAGGCCGCTTCCGGGAGCCGAGGCCCGCTCCCGGCTTACGGGTCGGACGGGGCTATCGTCGGCGACCCGAAGGGCCTTGTATTTCCTCCGTTATCTTCTCTATCTAGGAGTACCTCGTGCGATCACTTCCCAGATTGCGTTTCGCCCATCTCCCCACCCCGATCGAAGAGTTGCCGAGGCTCTCGAAGGCCCTGGGAGGGCCGAGGATATTCGTAAAGCGGGACGACGCCACGGGTCTGGCGCTGGGCGGCAATAAGACGCGAAAGCTCGAATTCATCACCGCAGACGCCATAGCCAAGGGAAGAAAGACCCTGGTGACTGCCGGCGCTGCACAATCGAACCATTGCAGGCAGACGGCGGCCGCGGCGGCGAAGCTGGGCTTGGGCTGCGTCCTCGTCCTCAACGGCGATGCCCCGGAGAAAGACGACGGGAACCTCATCCTCGACCGGCTCTTCGGCGCCCGCATAGTCTGGGTGGCGGATAGGAAGGATAGGGAGAGGGTGCAGCAGGAAACCTTCGAAGCCCTGGAAAAGGAAGGAAAGGCGCCCTACTTCATGCCCTACGGAGGCTCGAGCCCGATAGGCGCCCTTGGATATGCCTTCGCCGTGGAAGAGGCTGTGGCTCAGTGCCGCTCCCTGGGCATCGAGCCCGATTATTACCTATTCGGGACATCCTCGGGGGGAACCCACGCTGGCCTCGTCCTGGGGGCCCGCGTATTCGGATATTCCGGCACGGTTCTGGGAATCAGCATCGACGAGTCCGTATCCTGGCTCAAATCGAGGGTTTCGGCCCTCGCCTCGGAAGCCTCGGCCCTCCTCGGCCAAGGGTTGAGGTTTTCGCCGGCCGATGTATTCGCCGACGACTCCTACTGCCAGGCCGGTTACGGAGTGCTCACCGGGGCCGAGAAGGAGGCGGTGCGGCTCTTCGCGGCCACGGAGGGCCTCCTCCTCGATCCCGTGTACACGGGCAGGGCGGCAGCCGGCCTCATCGATCTGATACGCACGGGAAGAATCGGGTCGGGCCAGACAGTCCTCTTCTGGAACACGGGAGGCCAGCCCGCCCTTTTTTCGGGAAAATACGCAGGTCTTATGGATTAGGCGAAGCCCGGGTTCGGCGAAACCCGAGCTTTGAGCCAGCGCCTATAGATCGAGTATGTACCGGTTGACGATGTTCTCCAGCCTTTCCTGGCGCCCCGAACTCATGCCTACACCCTCGTAGTCCCCAGCCAGCCCAGCCAGTTCGGAAAGGCTCATGGCTCCCGATTCGAAACGCTTTCCCTCACCCGCGTCGAAGCTCGAGTAGCGCTCCTTCACGAAAGAGGAAAGGGCCTTGTCCTCGATGAGGCGCCAGGCGGCCACGAGGCCTGCCGCGAAGGCGTCCATGCCTCCTATATGGGCTTCGAAGAGATCGGAAGGGCTTACGGAGTTCCGCCTGAGCTTGGCGTCGAAGTTGAGCCCGCCCGTGGTGAAGCCTCCTCCCTTGAGGATGGCCATCATGGCCAGGGTGGTCTCGTAGAGGTTGTTGGGGAACTGGTCCGTGTCCCAGCCGTTGCGAGGATCGCCTCGGTTGGCGTCCACCGAGCCGAAGAGGCCCATCGATACGGCCGTCTCGAGCTCGTGCTGGAAATCATGGCCGGCGAGCTCGGCGTGGTTGGCTTCGATGTTGATGCGGAAGTCCTTGTCCAGGCCGTGGGCGCGCAGGAAACCCGCCACCGTCTCCACGTCGAAGTCGTATTGGTGCTTGGTGGGCTCCATGGGCTTGGGTTCTATATAGAAAGCGCCCTTGAATCCCCGAGAGCGGGCGTAGTCCCTCGCCATCGCCAAAAAGCGCGCCAGATGCTCCTTTTCCCTGCCCAGGTCTGTGTTTAATAGGCTCATGTAGCCCTCGCGGCCGCCCCAGAACACGTAGCCAGCCCCATCCAG
>DATCUA010000350.1:0-13056 GCA_036567645.1 Rectinemataceae bacterium
GCCCTGCCCAGGAACTCGCCTTTCCGCAGGGGAGAGGCTACGATCTGGGCTATCGCGCGGCAACCTTCCCTTCCCGAAGCCCAGAACCCCTTCGATTCGAGAATCCTGCCGTTTTTCCTCACCTCGAAATCGGTTCCGGCCACCCGCCTTCCGGGCTCGACCTCGAGTTTCTTTCCCGAAAGGACGAGGGCTTCGGCAGAGAAGCTCGCGACTCTATCCCCCACGCTTCCTAGGAAGCTGTCGCCGATCACCACGTCGTTGAATCCGAATGCGATATGCCTGCCGTCTTCCAGAGCCTCAAGGGCGTCTGCACCTTCCCATGCGATCTCGTCAAGGTCCAGACTTTCCAGGTCTCCCAGGCTAGCGCCCATGAGGGGACCTACGTTCGCCGTGCCCAGTGCCACTCCGAGTATCTTCGGACTCATTCCCCGGACGATGAGGGAGTCGGCCACATATGCAGCTAACCCGTCGCCTCCCAGGCACATGAAGGTATCGGCCCCCCAGTCTGCGAGGGCCAGCACCGAGGCCCTGAGCCTCTCCAGATACTCGGAGCCGGAGACTGATGTCGGTTCGAGCTCGACCCAGGGCCCTCGGGAGCCCGGCCCGAAAAGCCCTGCGCAGACGGCCGACTCCCTGCCTCGCACGGCTTGGGCGACGAGGGGGACGGCCAAAGAAGCCTTGCCCTGGCCCGAGGCCTGCCCGAACAGCACGCCGATCTTCATTCAGCTCCCCTAGGCGCCCGAGCCTTCAGGCTCGAGGACGATCTTGAAGGCTTCGCCGCGGGAGAGGAGGTCGAAAGCCGCCTTCCCTTCAGAGAGGGGAAGCCTGTGCGTTATTACGCGGGCGAATCCTTCAGGATCGGCCTTCACGAGTTCGAGGGCCCGGAGGAACTGGGGCATGGCGTAGCCGAAACTTCCCGTGAGCGCCACCTGGCGGTAGTGTATGGAGTAGGAATCCACCTCCACCCTGTCCTGCCTGCCCAGCCCCGAGAACATGAGGACTGTCCCACCGTCCCGAACCGCCTCTATGTAGGAGGATACCAACTCCTTCTTGTTTACCGCGATGACGATATTGTCGAAGTCTCCGGCCTTGAAGCCCTCGGGCTCCACGGCTTCTATTCCCCAGGACGACACGATGCCCCTGCGCAGAGGATTGGGCTCGACCACAGCCAGGGGTATCTTCATCGACTGGAAGTAGAGGGCGAAGAGGGCTCCCATGGGGCCCGAGCCGACTATGAGGACCTTCGAGCCCTCGCGCAACCTCAGATGCTCCACACCGTTGAGCACGCAGGCGAGAGGTTCGACGAGGGAATAGACGGGATCGAGGGAGGGAATCCTGAACACGCCCCGAGCTACATAGCCATGATCTATCCCCACGAGTTCGGCGAAGGCTCCTCCCGCCACGAAGGACTTTCCCTTGCACAAGCTTCCCTCGCCGGAGCGGCACAGCAGGCAGGAACCGCACTCGCGGTAGGGCGCCACAACCACGGCCTCCCCCTGCTCGAAGCCCGAAAAAGCCGGGGCCTTGGCTACTGAGCCTATGAACTCGTGCCCCAGGACAGCCGGAGGAGTGAAAAGATGGTGGCCCTTGAGGTAGGTCTTGAGATCCGTACCGCAGATGCCCGCCCCGCTCACGCGGACGAGGAATCCCGATTGGGGTTCGGGCAGATCGGAATAGGCGAGCTTGCCGATTCCCTCGTACACGAGAGCCTTCATCTCCTCCTCCCTTCCGATAGCCGCGCCATCTCGGCAGCCGTCTCCGAATCCGTCACCAGGTCGCTCAGCCAGCCGGCAGAGGCTGCGGCACAAATTCCTCTCGCCTTGCCAGGCCCTCCGGCCAGGCAGATGGCCCGCTTGAGGCCTTTGAGGCGCTCTATGCCGAAGGCCAGGAGCTCGAGGGATCGTTCCGCCACGAAGAGCCTGCCCTCGGGATCGAAGAACTGGGCGAGGATGTCCCCGCAGGCGGGGCTCTTTTTCAGCTCTTGTATGTAATCCGCCGGAAGCTCGCTGATCAGCATGCCGGATTCCGCGGGAGCCGGGCCCAGGCCGAAAACCGCGGCTTCAACTCTGTCCCAGCGTTGAGTGAGGAGGGCGAGCCTCTGAGCATCCAGTTGGGATATCGGGGAGCCCTTTTCGCGCACCGAGGGAATGTTGATGAAGAGCCCTTTGGACCTGAAGGCCGAGGCGAACCTGTCTATGATGGTATTGATCTGCAAATCGGGATTGTCGTCCCCCGATATGCCGATCAGGGGTACGAAGAATGGGCCAGGCCTGCCAGGTTCGGCTGTCGGAAGAAGCTCCGCCGTCTGGTAGACGGTATGCCCCCAACCCAAGCCCACGAGGGAATATCCAGCCAGCTCCTGGGCGAGGAAATCGGCCGCCAAGGTTGCTATAGCCAGGGATGTCTTGGCCGCAGGGGCCTTGGCCCGAACGGGCGCAACCAGGACTGACTTCAGGCCGAACCTCTCGGACAGGGTCGCGGCGAGTTCCTGAGAACGCAGGTCGGCCGGCGGATGGAGGCTTATGCGCACCATGCCCATCTCCCTCGCCTTTTCGATGAGCCGGGATATCTGAGATCGGGAAAAGCCCTCCTTTGCAGCTATGTCTTCCTGGGAAAGCCCTTCTGTATAGTAATAGCGGGCTATTCGGTAGATCGTTGAAGAATCAGGCCCGGTCTTCATACAGCAGTCGCCTTGTCGAGGATTCCCGCCAGATTTCGTATCGTTGCGGCTGGATCGGGCGACTGGAAGATGTTGCGTCCGAAGGCGAATCCTCGTGCCCCATCGCGCAAGGCTTGGGCGGCCACGCTTTCTATGTCCCTGTCCTTGGGCCCTCCCGCCAGTATGACGGGCGCGGGGCAGGATGACACGACACGGTCGAATCCCTCGACATAGAAGGCTTTCACCAGGTCGGCTCCGAGCTCGGCGGCAGCCCGGGCTCCGTTGAGCTGGACTTCGAGGCTATTGGTCTTGGAAAAATCAGCCGCGAGGATCTCCACGATGACGGGTATGCACAGGCGGTGGTAATCGTCTATGTCGGCCGCCATCTCCTGGAGTCCGGCGTGATCCGCACCGCCGAAGACGGCCATCATGAGGACTGCGTCTGCGCCCAGGGCGAGGGCTGTCTCGGGGCTGACGTGGTTGGAGTGAGCCTGGGCGTATTCAGAGGCGAGGGCGCTCCCCCCGAAGGAGCTGCGCAGGACGAGCTTTTTGCGAAGGAGGCCCGGACGGGCGAGCAGAGGCGCCAAGCCCACATTGAGGATGAAGCCGCCGAGCTCCGATTGTGCGAGTCTGTCCACGAGCTCCCAGGATCTCTCCAGGCCGGGCATCACCCCGCTCTGCGCATGGTCGAGGGCCAGGAGAAAGAGGTGGCCTCTATCGTCGAACAGTCTTTCTCTCGCCCGCGCGAGTCCATAGGTCATGGATCCCCCCTTCGGGTTTTCGACTTCGATACCCATTGCGCACATATGTGCGTGTAATTTTCCCTTATAGCATAAACCCCCTCCATCGGGCTGTCAACAAGAACTCGGCCAAATCAGGACTCTTCGCGCCCCAAACCCCGGCCAAGGCAATGGCCGCCTCGAGTGGACCCTTCGGATAGGGCGCGGAGGAGGTATTGACGAAACATGGCGGGCTCGGTTATTTTTAGCCCCGTCAAAGGGCTTTCCCCGGTTGTGTAATGGTAGCACAGCAGACTCTGGATCTGCTCGTGGGGGTTCGAATCCTCCCTGGGGAAAACAGGACTAACGAAAGACAATTCGACGAGTTTTGCCCCGCAGGGAAGACTCGTACGCGAAGCCAAGGATTCTCCCTCGAGAATCCTTGGCTTCGCGCGGCCCCTTCGTCTATCGGTTAGGACAAAAGATTCTCAATCTTTAAAGAGGGGTTCGATTCCCCTAGGGGCTAGAAAGGCCGACCAGCTCTGGTCGGCCTTCTTTTTGTCCGGTATCCGTTTCAGCCGTCTGCATCCGGATCGAGATCTCGGATATTCCAGATCTTTCAGCCGATCCTGCGCGAGAGGCGAAGCCGGCATGAATCCGGTCCCGCCCTGTCACGGCTCATAGATCCACGCCGAATACCGACCTCACCAGGAATCCCACGGCGAAGGAAAAAGCCGCTACGCCCAGGCTGATTCCGGCCATTTCCAGGAAGCGGGACTTGAAATCCTGATCCTTGGCTACGGCAACGTAGAAGTTGAAGCCGGCGATTATCAGGACGGCAATGCAGAGGGTCATGGCAAGGCTCGCGTATATCCATGCACCGCCCTGGGGCAGGATCAGGTAGGGAACCACGAGGAGGATGACGGTGAGCAAGTAGGCGACACCCGTGTATATGGCGGATTTCTTGGCGCGGGGATCGTTGTCTGCCTTGGATGAGAGGTAATCCGAGGCCGCCATGGAAAACGCGGCGGCTATACCGGTGATGATACCGCTGACGGCGACGATGGAACCTTTCTGGAGCGCGAACGTAAGGCCCGCGAGAGCTCCCGTGAGCTCGACCAAGGCGTCGTTCAGGCCCAGGACAATGGATCCGACATAGGCGAGCCGCTCTTCCTCTATCATGCCGATGAGGGCGTCCTCATGCGCCTCTTCTTCTTTTCCTATACGCTCGGCCTCGGGCACGAGATGGGCAACCCTCGCGTAGCCCTCCTGGGCCCGTCCTTCCGCCCGCTCCAATAGCTTGAGGGCGAAGGTGAGGCCGAAGAGCCTCGCGGCCAGATAGAGGAAGAAGAGCCTGAGGCGGTAAGGCCCCGCATCCCTGCCCGAGAGGGATTTCCAGAACGCGTAGTGACCGAGCTCGGCCTGGGCCATATCCGAGAGGATCCGAGCATTTTCCTTCGCTTTGATGCGCCTGGATAGGGAACCATAGAGCCTGGCCCCTGTCATCTCTTCTTTCTGGAATCTCAGGACATCGGCGAGAAGCTTCGGGTCGGCTTCTAGCTGTGAATTCATACCTTCCTCCTCGTAGCGCGTTGCGGATCCATCGATACTATCGACTTCAGGTAATCGAGCCCGACTGGCAGTGCCGGGAAGATGCCTTCCAAGGCTTTCCGCACCACTCTGGCTGTTCGGCGCGGGAGAATTTGCCCCGCCAGCATCCAGTAATGGAAGGGGCAGCGGTCGAACTTCCGCTCCGAGACGGCTTTGCGCAAGGCCGATATCCGGGCGGGGAGCGATTGACCTTCGCCCAGACCCGGGCTTGCGAGAAGGCTTTCCTCGGCTTCGGCCTTGGCCCTGATAGCGGCATCGAGCTGGGCGTAGCTGTATGGTCGGAGCCTATCCACCTCGAGCATGGATGCGGCGCATTCGAGGCGGCAGAGGAGGCGGCGCGGATCGTAGGCCATTCGGTCGGGAAGCCGTCGGGTTTCGTCCGCAGCGAGAGCAGGGATATCCGCCTTCGCGGCTTCCGCCTCCGCATCGGGATCGGGCTCGATGAAGTAGTCGTATCCTTCGTACCTGCCGAAGGTCCGCATCGTATCGAGGTAGCCGAGGCGGGAGAACTTATGGAAGAAGGCGGGATCGAAATCGAAGATCCCGCCCATCTCTATGGAATTCTTGATGTAGACCGTCAAGCTTCCCTCGATCTCCGGCCTCCGGTTGCGCCCGGCGCCCGACATGTCCGAGACGATGAGCCTCCTGTAGCCACGCTTCCGGGCCATAGCGTAAGGGATATTGTCGTAGATGCCCCCGTCCAGGTACCGCTTGCCCCCGATGACGGGGTTCTGGAAACCGGGAAAAGCAGCGCTGGCCATGATGTAGTCGATGAGACTGCCCTTCTCCATGGCATCGATGAAGATCTCCTTGGGTTTGAGATCGGAAAGATTTACCGCCACGACGCCGAAATCCTTTCCCGACCTGCGTATCGCGTCTTCGTCCAGCCTCGATTCGAGAAGCTGCCTCAGGGGGCTGGTGTCCAAGCCGCCCTTTTCCACGACCGACTTCAGGAGGGATGGGGCCGCCGAGAGCACGGAACCGTCCAGCTTGATCCCCTCACCACCCTCGAATTCCTTGGGCAGTGCGAGGATGGCGTCTATCCCCATGCCCTCCACCAATTCCTCGAGCCCCTCGTCGGCGCCCTGGCAGAATATGGCGCCCAGGATCGCCCCTATCGAAGTGCCCACGCATCCATCCACCTGGATTCCCAGTTCTTTGAGAGCAGTCCATACTCCGATGTGGTACACGCCCTTCGTGCCTCCGCCGGATAGTACGAGGCACCAGCCTTTGTCCAGACGAGCTTTTTTCGATACAGCCATGAGGCCTCCTCACATCATGGGCGAGAAGAATCTCAGCACCCAGCCCTGGGCGCGCTTGAGAATCGGCTCGGCTTCGATGTCCTCGACCCTGATTTCCCGACAGGACTCCAAGGTCGAGATGAAATCCTCCTTCAGGGCCGGTATGACAGGCCCTCCGTAAAGGCGGGCCCCGCATTCGAAATGCAGGTAGAGGCTTCGAAAGTCCAGGTTGATAGTGCCCACGACAGCGGCCCTATCGTCTGACACGAAGGTTTTGGAGTGGACGAATCCGAGACTGTATTCGTAGATGCGGACGCCTGCTCTCAGGAGGGGCAGGTAGTTCGCCCGGCTCACCGCGTGCACATACCACTTGTCCGGAATGCCTGGCGTCATGATGCGCAGGTCTATTCCGCTCTTGGCCGCGAGGCAGAGGGCGGCCACCATCTCGGCGCTGGGGATGAGATACGGCGTGGTGATGAAGACATACGAGGAGGCTCGGTTGATAATGCCGAGGTAGACGTTCTCGCCCAAGGCTTCGTCGTCCTCGGGGCTGTCCTCGTAGACCTGGATCCAGCCCGGGGAGATATCGGGGAAGCCCCTGGAAACGGGCATCCCCCTGCCGCCCTTCGCGCTTTCCTCGCTTTGCCGTTTCCCCTCCTGCTTCAGGCCGGCCGAAGCCGGAGGCGATAGAGGCATTCCCATCGCTTTCCGCGCCGGCTCCCACAGTCTCAGAAAGAGTTCCTGGAGCCTGCCCGCGGCTTTTCCCCCAACTTCCAGGGCGCAATCCTTCCAGTGGCCGAAGCGTTCCACCTCGTTGATGTACTCGTCGGCGAGGTTGAGGCCTCCTGTAAAGCCCCTGGTTCCATCGACGACGACGATCTTGCGGTGGTCCCTATGGTTTATCTGGAAGGAGAGGAGAATGCGCATGGGGTTGAATACGGCGCAGGCGATGCCTTTTCCCTCGAGGTAGCGGTAGTACTTCCAGGGCAGCTTCGAGGCGCAGCCGAAATCGTCGTACATCACCCGCACGTCGAGCCCTTCCTTGGCTTTCCTTTCCAGTATCTCAAGGATGGCCGACCACATCATTCCTTCTTCTATGATGAAGAACTCCATGTAGATGGAGCGTTCGGCGGATTCCAAGGCTTCAAGGATAGCCTCGAAGGCAGCCTCGCCGGAGGAGTGGTAGACGAGCCTTTCAGCCGGCAAGAGCGGGCTCGATGCCTTCAGGGATAGATAGGCCGCCTGCCTGGCTTCGCCAGGGTCCTCGAGAAGCGGATCGGCATTGCGCACCTCACGGTTCCCATCCTGAGGCCGCGGCTCGGGCGGCGAGCGACCTGCTTTCAGCGCCCGGCCCAGCCTTCCGCCTAGCCTCGTCCTGCCGAAAAAGAAGTAGAAAAGCCCTCCGAACACGGGAAAAATCAGGATAGGTATGATCCAGGCGAGCTTATAGGCCGAGTTGGAGGAATCGTTGAGTATCCAGAGCACGGCCACGACGCTCAAGAGGAGGCTGGCGGCTGAGGCTAGGTAAGAGGCCTCGAAGAAGCTTCTCGCTGCGAAGAAGAGGAATAGGATTTGGACGAGGAGAGCCAAGCCCAGGAACAGGCTGCGTCTATAAATGAATCCGCGAAGCCGTTTCATCGTCTATTATCGAGCGCTAGCGCCTTGGCCAATCCTGCACCCCGCCTATAAGGCTGTCCAGCCCCCGTCCACCAGGAGGAGGGTTCCCGTAATCATGTCTGCCGCGTCCGATGCGAGGAAGGCCACTGCCTGGGCTACGTCGTCTATGGTGGCCACCCTGCCCCGGGGTATGCGCTCGAGGACGGAAGCCAGGAACTCAGGATCGTCAAGGCGCTCCGCCGTGCCTGGAGTGCGGACGAAGGTGGGACCTACCGCGTTGACCGTCACTCCCCTGCCCGCCCACTCGGCGGCGAGGGCTTTTGTAAGCATGTTGAGCCCTCCCTTGGATGCGCAATAGACGGATTCCCCGGGGATGGCCACCACGGAAGCCTGGGAAGAGATATTGACTATCCTCCCCTTCCCCCGAGCGAGCATAGCCCTGCCCGCCGCCCTGCAGCAGAAGAAACTGCCCTTGAGATTGAGATCCATCATCCAATCCCAGTCGGATTCGAGTATCTCCTCAGCGGGCTTGGGACTTCCCATGCCGGCGTTGTTGACGAGGACGTCGATCCGCCCGAAGGAAGCGAGAATGGCGCTGAAGCAGGCATCTATGGATTCAACGCTTCGCAGGTCGACATGAAAATGCTGGCATCTTCCCCCCTCGTCGCGTATCTCCCCGCTCAGGCTTTCCAGCTCATCCATACTGCGTGCTGCAGCGGCTATCCTTGCTCCCCTGCGGGCGAGGTCCAGGGCGAGTCCCCTGCCCAGGCCGCGGGAGGCACCGGTGACGACGACTACCTTGTCCTCGAGTCCGCATGCGGATTTCTTGTCGATCATGGGTACCTCCTAAGCGAGTGATCCTGGTTCGGGTTCGAGGATGAGGACTTCTTCGGCGCCGAGGACGAATCTTCCCCCATCCAGCCTTTCCCCCGTCCGTCTCTCGTTTCCTTCCAATACCCTATGGACTCCGTCGAGCGAAAGCCGCCGGGGCCGCGCAAGGAAGTTTATGAGGACGAGGACATGTTCGTTTCGGGGTACGGGTGCGGGCTCGGTCGCAGGGGCTGCTCGAGCCGCCTCCATCTCCGCCCCCGAGATTTCCAGTCTGCGCTCGAATCCCAAGACTCCCCGGGGCAACCCTTCGAGGAATCTCTGCTCCCCCCTCCTGAGAGAAGCCCTGCTCCTGCGCAGGGAGAGAAGGCGCCTGTACCAGGAGAGCATGGAGCCGGGATCCCTCGCCTGGGCTTCGACATTGTCATGCTCGTAGCCCGGCTCGAGGGGAAGCCAGGGTTCCCCTCGGGTAAAGCCCGAGCCAGGGCCTCCGTTCCATGGCATGGGCCTCCGTTCCGGATCCCTTCCGAGGAATGGTATGGGCCAGGTCTTCTTTCCCAGAGGATCGCGCAGGTCTTTCCTGGCGACGGGGCTCCACCCGAGTCCGAGTTCCTCTCCGTAGTAGAGAAAAGGGGTACAGCGCAAGCAGAGAAGGAGGGCGGCTGCGCCCGTCCTGGACGACATCCCCAACCTGTGCGCGTGGCGCGGCTGGTCGTGGTTCGATAGGGCGAGGCAGGGCTGGGCGCCTGCAGGCAAAGCGGAATCCAAGCGCTCGATGGCGGCGCGGAAAGCTTCCGCCTTCCATCTCTGGTGGAGGAAATCGAAATCGAAGGCCAGGTGCAGTCCCGCATTGTCGGGCCCGTAACAGAGGGCGCATGTCTCGGGAGCGTCCCCGTAGGGCTCGCCCACCAAGACCCTCTGCCCGGAAGGGCTCCCCCGGGGGCTGGGCGAGACGTAGCCATCGGCCAGTTCGCGCATGCGACGGAAAATATCGCCGACCTCGGCCTGGTTCCTGTCATAGATATGCCTCTGGAAGAAATCAGGAACCGCCTTGAACGAAAACGGATTGGATCGGAGCTTCTCGTCCTTGAGGTAGGCCGTGGCAACATCGAGCCTGAATCCATCGGCCCCCCTGTCGAACCAGGTCTTCATGATCCCGAACACCGCATCTCGTAGCTC
The DNA here is from genome assembly GCA_036567645.1 of Rectinemataceae bacterium. Classification (GTDB taxonomy): domain Bacteria; phylum Spirochaetota; class Spirochaetia; order Treponematales; family Rectinemataceae; genus JAPLSO01. The sequence continues at coordinate 9,855 of DATCUA010000350.1, forward strand.
TTCATTCCGCCAGTTGAACTCGGGTTGCCTGCTCGTAAACGTGCCGAGATAGAATTCTCCCGTCGCCGGATTCCTGTGCCAGGCGCTCCCGAGTTCGAACACGGCCTTCCAGGTGTTGGGCGGCTTGCCCGAACCCTCGGCCCAGATGTACCAATCGTGCTTGGGCGATTCACGGGAAGCCCTCGCCTCCTTGAACCAGGGGTGCTCGTCCGAACTATGGTTCACCACCAGGTCGAGCACGAGGCGCATCCCCCGGCCATGAATCCCCTCGACGAGGTCGTTGAAATCCTCGAGGGTTCCGAAAATCGGGTCGACCGAGAGATAGTCGGCAACGTCGTATCCGAGGTCGGCCATGGGGCTCGAGAAAAATGGCGAGATCCAGATGGCGTCGACGCCCAGCCAGGAGAGATAGTCGAGTCGGGATATGATGCCCCTGAGATCCCCCTGGCCATCATCGTCGGAATCCATGAAGCTGCGGGGGTAGATCTGGTAAAAAACCGCTTCCTTCCACCAGGCGTCCTGTCCTGACGGCATCCTCTCTCCTCGCCACGACGCTTTGACTCGTCGCATTATTTCGTGCTATTGTGAGAGCCTATGGAGAATACCACGGTTCCCGCCTTTCTCATAGATCAACGGGTCGTCTATCCTAGCCAAGGAGTCGGCCGAATACTCGAAATCCGCGAAAAGGCCTTCAAGAACACGAAAATACTCTACTACATCATCTACCTGGAGTTCTCCGACATGACGGTGATGGTGCCCGTGGACAAGGCCAAGTCTCTCGGCCTGCGCCCCATCGTCCCCAAGGAGGAAGCCGAGCGAGCCCTGGAGTTCATATCCGAGGATTACGCCCCCATTCCCACGGACTGGAAACTCCGCTACCAGATGAACTTGGATCTTCTGAAGAAAGGCTCCATCATGGACATAGCCTCGGTGGTCCGATCCCTCTACCACAGGTCCAAGATCAAGGAGCTTCCCATCCTGGAGCGCAAGCTCTACGACTCGGCCATAAACCTCCTCCAGGACGAGATTTCCTATTCCCTGGGCAAGGACAAGGCCGAGATAGCCGAAATCATCCACGCCCGCCTGGAGCGCTAGAGCCCATGCCCCGATCCCCCGAGCCTCGAAGGGGGAGGATCTTCCTTCTCCTCACGGCAGCCGGTTCCTCCGTCCGCTTTGGCGGATCCAAGAAGGAATTCGCCAAGCTCGGCGGCTCTACTGTCCTGCGCTGTTCCCTCGAACCCTTCCTGAACCTCAACGATCTCTGCCAGGTGGTCATAACCTGCCAGCCGGGCATGGAAGACGAAACCCGGAAGGCCGTGGGCGCCGACCTGGCCGATGAACTCGCGCGGCGCCTCCCTCTCGGCATACGATTCGTGCCCGGAGGATCGACTCGCCAGGAGTCGGTAGCGGCAGGCCTTGAGGCTATGCCGGACAGCTCTATCTCGGCGGGCGCCGCGGAGGATGCGGGGTTGGAGGGGGAGTTCCCTGACGAGGATATCGTTCTCGTCCACGATGCGGCGAGGCCATGGGCCAGCTCCGCTCTAGTGGCGGAGGTAGCGAATGCAACCCGCATCCATGGTGCTGCCATCCCCTTGAGCGACCTCGCCGACACGCCCAAGGAGCTGGGAGATGACGGCTTCATAGCCGCCCACCCCGAACGCTCGCGGATCAAGGCCGCCCAGACGCCCCAGGGGTTTTATCTCGCAGGCCTCAAGCGAGCCCACAAAGCGGCCCGAGATGAAGGCCGGGTCTGCACCGACGACTCCTCCCTCTGGGAACGCTTCGAGGGCAGGGTCTTCGCAGTCCAGGGCGAGAGGGAAAACCGTAAAATCACCTTCCCCGAAGATCTCTCCAACGAGAGATCGGACGAAGAATGCGAGGAAATCGGCATGGACATGAGGATAGGAGAAGGCTGGGACATCCATCCCCTCGTGGAAGGCAGGGTCCTCGTCCTTGGTGGCCTCGAGCTGGACTTCCCCAAGGGCGAAGCAGGGCATTCGGACGGGGACGTCCTCTGGCATGCCGCCATCGATGCCATCCTCGGAGCCGCCTGCCTCGGCGACATAGGTGCGCACTTTCCCCCGGGAGACAGGAAATGGAAGGACGCGGACTCGAGCCTGCTCGCGTCGGCCGCCGCCGGACTCGCTCGCGATCGGGGCTGGGAGATTGTGAACCTGGACTGCACCGTCATCATCGAAGCGCCGAGGCTCGGCCCCCATCGCGAAGCCATCCGCGATCTCATGGCCTCGGTGCTCGCCATCCCTCCCGACCGGGTTTCCGTAAAGGCCAAGACCTTCGAAGGCTTCGGCGAAGTAGGCGAAGGAAGGGCTGTGGAGGCACGGGCTGTCGCCCTCCTCAGGCGATCATCGAGCCGAGGCCGGTCCTAGGCACAGGCTCTAAGCCGAAGCCCCGGCTCAGAGCCTGGTAGCGGCCTTCCGGATATCCTCGAACAGGGCAGAGAAAGCGCTTTCCTCCCTCCAGAAGACCGCGGGATTGCCCAAGGGAGTATCCACGACCGTCCTGCCTTCCGGATATGTACGCGATGTCCACAGGTGGACCCAACGACCCCGCGGCAAGAGGAGCTCCCGCGTCTTCTGCGCCGCCCCCAGGGTTGGCGCGATGAAGATGTCCTCGCCTGCCATGATCTGGTCGGACCGAGACCAGAGCCCGGTCTCCTCGCAATACCGGATGCCGGGGTGGGTCCAGTAGGGCAGGCCATCTGCTCCGCATCCTCGGGAAAAGCCTTCCCTGTAGGGCTGGAGGGCGGCATGGATCATCAGCGCGCGCATCCTGAGCCTGCCCTCGGCGGCAAGTCCCTTGGCATGGCCGTGGCGGAAACCGGATCCGCCATCGTCGATCCTTGCATTCGCCAAGCCATCATCCTCGCGCCCGTCTTCGTATTCGAGCGCGAAGGGTCCCGTCTCGACCACATACCTGAACCTATCCGGCCCGAGCGCCCCGAGCCGAGCCTCGCCAGGTCGGCACAAGGCGAGGATGGTCTCGGCGCAGAAAGAATAGGATAGGAGTTTTATTACGGCTATCCTGGAATCTTCGTCATCGACCTGTTCTTCGCAGCCTTTCCGCGGCCCGAGCCTCTCCGACAGGGTCCGCATGCTTTTCCAAGCCTTGTCCGCCTTGCCGAGATGGATGCTGTCCCAGGGGCGGATCGTGCGCACTTCGCAGGACTGGGCGTCGGCCTTGA
>DATCUA010000351.1:0-13287 GCA_036567645.1 Rectinemataceae bacterium
GTTCTCAAGCGCCACGCCTCGGCCATGATCCAGGCTATCGATTCCTTCGGCGGACGGGTGGAGGATGCCTTTTCTTTCTCAGCGAACCCTGCCCTTCGGGCTGCGGTTCGCGAATCTCTCGCCTCGGGATTGCCCTCGGCCTGGGTCCACCAGGTGCTGTCGCTGTACCGCCTATCGGGAGAAACCCCACATCTGACCCAGTACGACACCGGCTGGGAATCCGAAGCCTACAACACGGTCTCGGGCCAGTCCTCGAACAACTCGGTGCGCGTAGACAATGCATTCATGAAGGCTGTCGTAGACGATGCTGACTGGAATCTCGTGGCCCGAACCACGGGCACGGTGGTGAAAACCATCAAGGCCCGTTCTCTCTGGGACAGGATAGCCAAGGCGGCATGGCTCTGCGCCGATCCCGGCTTGCAGTTCCACGGAACAATCAACGAGTGGCACACCTGCCTTGCCGACGGGGAGATCCGCGGCTCCAATCCCTGCTCCGAGTACATGTTTCTCGATGACACGGCCTGCAACCTCGCATCTCTCAACCTCCTGCCCTTCTACGATCCGGCCACGGGCGTATTCGACGACGAAGCCTATAGGCACGCCATCCGCATATGGACAACGGTTCTCGAGATATCGGTCGTCATGGCCCAATTCCCTTCAAAGGAGATCGCTCGCAGGAGCTGGGATTATCGCACCCTCGGCCTTGGATACGCGAACCTGGGCAGCCTCCTCATGGTGATGGGGCTGGCGTACGACTCCGACGAGGGCCGGGCCGTGGCCGCATCCCTGAGCGCCATACTCTCAGGAGAGGCCTACGCCCAATCGGCGCGCATGGCAGCAGAATGGGGTCCATTCCCGCGATACGAAGCCAACGCCCAGCATATGCTCCGCGTCGTGCGCAACCACCGGAGGGCGGCCTACGACGCCAAGCCCTCCGAATACGAAGGCATCTCGATAGCCCCGACGGGGCTCAAGGAATGGGCCTGCCCGGCGAACCTAGTGGCCGCCGCCCGCGAGTCATGGGATATGGCCCTCAAACTCGGAGAAGCTCACGGCTACCGGAACGCCCAGGTGACAGCCATCGCCCCCACGGGGACTATCGGCCTCCTCATGGATTGCGATACCACCGGGGTAGAACCCGATTTCGCCCTCGTGAAGTTCAAGAAACTCGCGGGCGGCGGCTATTTCAAGATCATCAATTCCTCGGTACCTCCCGCTCTCGTTGCCTTGGGCTATAGCGAGGAAGCGATCGAGGAAATCCTGGCCTACGCTCTGGGCAAGGGCAGCCTCGAAGGCGCTCCAGGGGTCAGCCTCCAATCTCTCAAGGAAAAGGGATTAAACGACGAAGCCCTCAGACTATCGGAAGCTGCTCTCAAGAGCGCCTTTTCCCTCGAAAGCTGCTTCTCCCCCCATCTGCTCGGCTCCAAGACCCTGGAAGACTTGGGCATATCTGCAGCCGAATACCAAGATCCGGCCTTCAGCCTTCTCTCGCGGCTCGGCTATTCCGCCGAGGATATTGCCGCCGCCGAGCTCTACGCATGCGGCACCATGGGCCTGGAAGGAGCCCCAGGACTCAAGCCCGAGGACTATCCTGTATTCGACACAGCCACTCCCTCGGGGAAAATAGGCACGAGGAGCATTGACTGGAAGGCCCATATCGCCATGATGTCGGCCGTCCAGCCCTTCGTGACCGGAGCCATATCCAAAACCATCAACATGCCCAACACGGTGAGCGTGGAGGAAGTGAAGGGAGCCTATCTCCTCGCATGGAAATCTATGCTCAAATCCATAGCCCTCTACCGGGACGGCTCCAAGCTCTCCCAGCCTCTTTCCGCCCTTGCGCCGGGAGTCGACATGATCGCCGACTCCATTGTAGCCCTCCAAACCGAGGGGCTTGAAGCCAATACCGGCGAAAAAGGGAGCCAGAGTCAGACCGCCTCGCCCGCCTATTCCCAGGCCCCCGAACTCCCCGGCATGCCCCAGTCGCCTCGGGGTTTGCGAAAATCCCTGCCGAACAGGCGCAAGGGCTACACGCAGAAGGCCAAGATAGCCGGCCACTCGGTGTTCCTGCGCACAGGGGAATACGACGACGGATCCCTCGGCGAAATATTCCTCGACATGCACAAGGAGGGGGCTGCCTTCAGGTCCATCCTCAACTCCTTCGCTATTGCGGTTTCCCTCGGCTTGCAGTACGGCGTTCCGCTCGAGGAGTACATAGACGCATTCACCTTCACTCGTTTCGAGCCCAACGGCATGGTCCAGGGCCACGATTATCTGAAGATGGCCACGAGCGTTCTGGACTACATTTTCAGGGATCTGGCCATCTCTTACCTGGATCGCTACGATCTTGGCCAGATAAAGCCCGAGGATCTCGTGGCGACATCCGTTCAGACCAGACCGGGCAGCGCGCACAAGTCGGCATTCGAAAACGGGAAGTCCGATCACCCATCCAAGCCGGTGCAGAGCATCGTCCAGTCCTCGCCTCTGATAAAGGAGATTCTTCCCGAAGCTTCAGCAGTCCCGGCATCATCTCCGGAATCGCCGCAGGGGGGACGTCCTGCAGCGAACGCCGCGGCCCAGTCCATCAAGAATATCAGGAACGCGAGACAGAAGGGGTACGAAGGAGATCCTTGCCCCGTATGCGGACATCTCACCTTGGTGAGGAACGGCACCTGCCTGAAGTGCGAAACCTGCGGGAGCACGACGGGCTGCAGCTGATCCGGATGCGCCGGCGAATCTAGGCGATAGACTCTCGTTCCACGGGGAGGGTCATGCAGCGTGCCCCTCCCCCGCCGCGCGCCAGTTCCACTCCATCGAAGGTGACTGCCAGCCTCTTGAACCCGAAAGCGGAGAGACCGCCTTCCATGAAGTCCTTCGCCGACCGTATCTCGAAGCCTGCGGCGGAAAGGGCTTCGGCGGTTCCTTTGTTGCAGGAATACATGATTATCTTTCCCGGTCCGAAGGCGAAGGAATTGGCTCCCGAAAGCCACTGCTCCCTCTTCTGGCTCAGGGGATCCCTTCCTCCGCAGAGCACCGGCTGCAGATCCAGTCCCTTTTTCCTGAGTCCCTTGAGAAGAGAATCCTCCTGGTAGAATTTGAGCTTGCCATTGCGCCCTGGTTCTATCCTGAAAACCCTGCTCCTTCCTGGTCCGAGGATGACAGGCTCGTACACCAAGGCCGCGTCCCTGTCTATCATGGTGAATACCATGTCGAGATGGATGGTGGCGCGTTCTTTTGGAAGATCGACGGCAAAAATGCAGAGTTCGCCCCCAGCGGCGCCTGCGGCCCATCTCAGGGCGTTTCTCGCCAGCTTTTCCACAGCCGATGCCGTGGTGCGTTCCGATATCCCTATTGCGAGGATGCCTGGGGAGAGGACGGCTATATCGCCCCCTTCCATGGTCAAATAGCGGTTTCGCTCGGATGGCCCGTCGAAAAGCACTTCCCGAGCCAGGAAATCCGGATGGTGGGTGAAAATGAACCGGGTAATCACCGCTTCGACAGAGCGTACATCGAAGGCCATGGCCGAGGATATGAGGAACTCGCCCAAGACTGCTGCCGAATCCCGCATGAAATACGCGTTTGGAAGGGGCCTTGATAGGTAGCTTCCGGGATCAACGAGGGATGCAAGCGATCCCCGGGGCGAGGGAATGCCGCGGATTACTGCATTTGCCAGGTCTCCGGCCTCCATAGCCATCAGGCGCTCCATCGCAGAACCCACAGGGAAACAGCGCGAGAGTCCGGCTAAAAACTCGTATTTATTGCCTTGATCGTCCAAACATTCCTTTAGAATGTCCACCAATTCATACATTTTCGCTATCGACCCGAGAAATGACTTGAGCTGGGTGTATTCAGAGAGGACGGAGTCGAGAGGGATTATATCGTTGTACAGATCCTTCTCTGCTTCGTCGGGGGTCATGGACTCAACTTCGAGCCCGGGACTGTGCAAGATAACGCGCTTGAGCGTGCCGATTTCGCTGTCGATTCGTAGCCGTTCCATCGCCTGGATTATGCATCGGAGAGATGAAAAAATCTTCCCTTGAGCGCAATACCGCGATATTGCATATTCATTGATTCCCAACTTCTCGTCTGACGCAAAAATGCAAGAGTTTCATTTTTGAAGCCGTGATCGCGAATGGGTATGCAGAAACGGTTATAGTAAAGCCAAAAAAATTTTTGCAGAAAAAACCCTTCCCAAGGATCAGCCAAGCCGGTCCATGGGAAGGGTCGGGCGGAAGCGCTACGCGCTCTGATCAGCCGGCTACGATGGCATCGGAGGGGCAAACCGAAACGCAAGCGCCGCAATCGATGCACTTGTCCGGATCGATCCAGCGAATGTCGTTCTTCTCGCTAATCGCCTGGACCGGGCATTCACCTTCGCATGCTCCGCAGTTCACGCAGGCATCCGTAATCTTGTGAGCCATTTCTCACTCCTTGAATTGAGCCTCCGCAGAAAGGCGCGGAAAGCCTTTATTCCGCATCCCCGCGTCCGGGGATTTGTAGCGACGATTCATTCTATCATCACATCGTAAATCATGTCAGCACCGAGGATGGGTATAGTGCGAACTCGAGAACGCTCCCCTCTTCCTTTTCAAGAGAGATACCGAAGGCTTCGAGCATGAGCCTCGGCGCCTCATCCCCTCCATAGGCTTTATCACCCAGGATAGGGAGGCCCAACCACGCAAGGTGCGCACGTATTTGGTGCCTATAGCCCCTATTGATGACCGTATCCAGTATCCACCGGCCGAACCCATCCTCGCCCATGAAGCGGATCGTAGTGGAGTGGATATTCGAGCCAGCCATAGCTACGGCTTTCGGTGATACTTTCCCCCCAGCGAACGAGATCCCCGCTGAATCGCCTACAGCGAGACAGGCTACTCTCGCTCCCCGTGGCCCATACGGCCGGAAACGGCTTTTTATAACGATTTCATCTCCGGGAGCACCCAGGCTCGAGAGCGTTTCTGAGCCGAGCCTGACAGGAAAGGAGCCGGGAAGCCCGTCGTGCGGCTCGCCTGGCTTTCGCGCAGGGCCTGCTATGACTCGATAGGCCTTGCGTAATTTGCCTGACATGGCGGCGTCCAGGGCGGAGGCAAGGGCGTGGGGTGTTTTAGCCACGAGGATTATACCCGATGTAGCCGCGTCCAGCCTGGATACGAGGCCGCAGTCCACTGCCCTGCCGCCTATGCGAGCTGGAAGGCCTGCCGCCGAGCAGGCCGAATCCTCGAATGCCTCGGCTATATCTGGGCGCTCGGTCTTTATCCAGGACACCAGGTCGGCATTGGGTTCTCCAGCTTGCTTAGGCAGGGGAGCCGTATGCATGCCTTCGGGCTTGAAGACCGCCATGTATTCTCCCTCTTCGGCGGCAACGAAGGGGAGTTCCACGGCTTCGAACGGACCGGATACCGAGCGCATTTCCACATCCTTCTGGTATGAGACTCTCTAAGACCCTCAAGCGCCCAATTCGGAGTTCTGGAGCTTGTAGAGACTATAGTACACGCCTTTCTTCCCGATGAGCTCGTCGTGCGTTCCCATCTCGGCTATCTTGCCCTGGGCGAGGACGACGATCCGGTCGGCATGACGTATAGTAGAAAGCCTGTGGGCTATGACCACGCTCGTGCGGCCAGCGAGCAAGCCTTCTATTCCCCTCTGGATGAGTCGCTCGGTCTCCGTATCCACGGCGCTCGTAGCCTCGTCGAGGATGATGATGGCAGGATCGTGGGCGAGAACCCGGGCGAAGGAAAGCAGTTGTCGCTGGCCTTGGGATAGATTGGATCCGCCTTCCGAAAGAATCGTCTCGTAGCCATCTGGCAGGGCTTCTATGAACTCGTTGGCATGTACGGCCTCGGCGGCCAGCTTCATCCGCTCGATGCTCACTTCCTCGCCAAGGCGAATGTTTTCAGCAATCGTGCCAGAGAAGAGGAATACGTCCTGGGGTACGGGCTGGATGGAGCGCCGCAAGCCGCGGAGCGGCAGGTCGCGCACCGGATAGCCGTCCACCCGGATTTCTCCCTTCTGCACGTCCCAGAAGCGGGTCACCAGGTTGGCCACCGTGGTTTTGCCGGCTCCCGTGTAGCCCACTATGGCCACCATCTTGCCCGGCTCAACCGTGAAGGAAAGGTCCTTGAGCACCCACTCCTCCTCCTTGTAGGCGAACCAGACCCGATCGAACTCTATATGTCCGCGCACACGCTCTGGCATAGGGAGCCTTGGGGCATCCTGGATGGTATCGTCCGTATCCAGAAGCTGGAATATGCGTTCACCTCCAGCCATAGCGCTCTGGAGCATCACGTACTTTTCAGACATGTCCTTGAGGGGGGAGTAGAACATCCCGATGAGATTGACGAAGGCTATGAGTGTTCCCAGGGATATCGAATGTGAAAGATAGAGCCAGGCTCCGGCGCAGAGGGCCAAGGCAGTGGTCATGGTGGAAAGGAAGTCTATGGCTGGCCGAAACGTTGCAAATACGTACATCTCGCCCAGGTTGGCCTTTTTAAGGGCTTCATCGTGCTCGGAGAACTCCTTGGAGGCCGCCTTTTCTCGCACGAAGAGCTTCACGACCTCGACTCCCGATATGTGCTCTGCTATGAAAGCGTTCACCTTGCTCGTCCATCGCCTCTGGTTGCGGAATGCGTCTCTGGCACGCTTCCGGGCTATGTTGGACACGATGAGCACCAGAGGAAGGGATGCCGTCACGACAAGCGCAAGGCGTACATCGAAGGCGTAGAGGACGGCCAGGGCGCCAAACATGATCGAGATGTCCTTGATGAAGGCGGTCAGGACATCGGTGAAGAACTGATTTATGGTTTCCACGTCGCTCGTCATGCGCGTTACGAGTCTGCCCACAGGCTGGCGTGACAGATATGACATGGAGCGAGAGAGTACATGCCCGAAGAGCTGCATCCTCAGGTCCTTCATGATCTTGAGGCCCATGAGGTTGGAGTAGTAGACCATGATGAATGTGGACACGAGGACGGCGGCCAGGATGCAGGCCAGGAGAGCAACGTTCGCTCCCACGACGCCCAGGTCGGCTTTGCGTAAAGCCGCGGCCTCCTCGGCGGGAAGGGACTTCAGGACAGAGAGTTCGAGCCTGGCCCATTCCCCTTCCACCTCTATGCCGCGCGCAGAAATTATCTCGGCTTGTCTGGCGTCGCCGGGGCGCGGTCTGAACAAATACATCTCGGTTTCGTCCAGCATCCCGGAACCGGCCCATGAGAGGCGCTTTTGGGCCCCAACGGCAGCGAGCCGAGAGGCCCTCACGTAAATCCTCCCGCCGAGGCGCGGATCGGATGGGCCCAGATCGAGGGCTTCGGCATCGGGATCGAGCACGATCTTTTCGTCAAGGCCATACCAGGACTTCACTAGGGCTTCGTCTATGGTCTTCCGGACAATGACCGGGGAGAGGAGTTCTCCTGCTGTGCTGATGGCCAAGGCCAGAAGGGAAATGAACACGAGGGTTTTATAGGGCTTGACATAGCCCAAGATCCTCCTGGCTATATCGCGGTCGAAGCCCTTGGTGACATCGTCAATTTCAAAAAAATCGGCCATAGCTCACCTGCCCCCCGCTTCAGCATCCAGCCCAGCGCTCTGAGAAGCCTCCGATCCCACTCCAGCCTCCAGGGCTTGCAGGCCCGCAATTTCGGCATAGAAGCCGTCTTCGTCGGCCATGAGTTCCTCGTGGGTGCCGTATTGGCCCACTCTGCCCGAATCCAGGACGAGTATCTTGTCCGTGTGACGCAGGGTGGAAACCCGATGCGAGACGAAGATGGTGGTTTTCCCCTCCCTCTCGGCGATGAGATTCCTCAGTATCTTTTCTTCGGTTTCTGCATCTACCGCCGAGAGGGCGTCGTCGAGGACGAGTATGGGCGGATCAAGGGCCAATGCGCGAGCTATGGCCACCCTCTGCTTCTGCCCTCCCGAGAGAGTGAGGCCCTTTTCGCCTACAACGGTGTCCCAGCCCGAAGGAAAGAGCTCTACGTCTCGTTCAAGGCAGGCGATGCGCGCCAGGTCGGCGAACCGCGCCTCGGAAATATCCGGGGCTCCGAAGAGGATGTTCTTGCGGACCGATGCCGAAAAGAGGAAGGAATCCTGGGGCACGAAGCCGAATGCCTTGCGAAGGGAAGAAAGGGCGTAGTCTCTGATGTCTATCCCTCCGATGAATACCATGCCCTCGCCCGGATCGAGTATCCGTGGCAAGATCTTTAGGAGGGTGGACTTGCCTGAACCCACCCTGCCCAATATCCCCAGGCTTCCGCCCTTGGGGAGTGCGAAGGATACGCCCTCAAGCGCCTTTCCTTGAGCTTGCGGGTAAGCGAAGTCCAGGCCGCGCGCTTCCAGATCCCCGTCGGGCACATCCCGACGGGGCGAGGCTGCTTCGATGATGGCGCTCTTGGTATTGAACACCTCGTTGATGCGCTTGAGGCTCACCGCTCCTCTCTGGATCTGGTTGACTGTGAAGCCGGCCCCCATCAAAGGCCATATCAGCATTTCCAGGTAGGAGATCATGGCGACTATATCGCCCGCGCTCATGCGGTTCCGAACCACAGCGTCCCCTCCTGTGAGGAGGAGGATCACCGTGCTGACCCCCGCAAGGAATGATATGAGGGGGAAGAAGAATCCGAAGGTCTTGACGAGATCCATGGTGGAGTCGCTGTAATCGTCGTTAGTGGAGGAAAAGCGCCCAGAAAAGTGCTCTTCCTTGACGAAGGCCTTGACCACCCTCATCCCTGCGAAGGTTTCCTGGGCGATCTCCGACAGCTTGGAATACACTTCCTGGACGCGCTTGAACTGCTTCCCCACGAGTTTTCCGAAGAAAAGAATGAGAATCGTGACCAGGGGAAGAGGAATGACCGTGTAGAGGGCAACCCTCGGATTGTCGGCCACCATGGCTATGAGGATCATGGTAGACATGTAGACCCCGTCTATGAATGTGACGAGGGCCATGCCGATGGACTGGCGCACCGAGTTCATGTCGTTGGTAGCCCGAGCCATGAGGTCGCCAGTCTTGTTGGCCTGGTAGAAATCGGAAGACATGTCCATGAGATGGGTAAAGAGCTTGTCGCGCATCTCGGTCTCTATGGTGCGTGACGCGCCGATTATGAAATAGCGCCAGAAGAAGCGCCCGATGGAAATAACCGCGGCCACTCCCAGCATGGAAAGGGCTATGGGGACAACCTGCTTCATGGTGAAACTCGAGCTCGCCACCAGGTCTATCGTCCTCTTGATGAAGCGTGGAATGAGGACCTGGGCCCCGTCCACCACGAGGAGGCAGATGATGCCTATGAGATAGTTGACCTTATATTTCTTGATATACGGGAAGATGGATTTGAACTCTTTGAGCATGACTCGACAGTATAGCGACGGCGTAAAAGAGCCACAATACGACATGTGGCCGAAAGAGGCCTTTGCGGCAGATTCCTCATCCGCCCGGGCCGCCTTGCCGGGTTGCCGCCTTTTCTGCCATAGTCTAGCCCGATGCCTGAAATACTGATCCATACCGACGGGGGCTGTTCGGGCAACCCCGGCCCCGGAGCCTGGGCCTATGTCATGCGCTGGGGGGACAGGCTCAAGGAAGAATCCGGCTTCGAACCAGACACGACCAACAACAAGATGGAACTCACGGCCGTCATACGAGCCCTGGATTACCTGAGCTCGAGGCGGAAAGCCGCACGCCCCGGATCGGCCTGGGCATCCTCGCCCATCCTCGTGTTCACGGACTCCCAATACGTGAGAAACGGCATCACGAGCTGGGTGAGGTCATGGAAGGCTCGGGGGTGGAAAACGGCTGACAAAAAGCCTGTCAAGAACCGCGAACTCTGGATGGAGCTCGACAGTCTTGCCGAGGAGCTCAATCCCAGCTTCCATTGGGTGGAAGGACACGCGGGCGAACCCGACAACGAGCGCTGCGACGACCTCGTTCAGGAAAGGATTAAAGAAAACAGAGCCAATTGAAGTTTGGGACCAGAGGGAGTCGAACCCCCGACCTACTGCTTAGAAGGCAGTTGCTCTATCCTGTTGAGCTATGATCCCGAATCAAGACCGCTGTGCAGCTTTCGGGACGGGCGGACTACTTGTAGCCCGACCGTCGCAAGAGCGTCCCGATAGCGCCGCGGACTTCGGGACGGGCGGATTTGAACCGCCGATCTTCTGCTCCCAAAGCAGACGCCTTAGCCCCTAGGCTACGTCCCGTACCAACCCGAGCTACGCTAGTCCAAAATCAATACTGCTGTCAATCCGGAACACCCTCGCTTGTCCCACCTCAGGGCTTCCAGCGCCTCGCCTGCCATCTCGACGATTCCACTGTTGACAGGGACGGATAATGATTTATAATACTTCGATTTCCCTCAGCTGGTTCTAGGGACACCTATCCCCCCGCAAGGAGAATTTATGCCGTTCGCGACCGAGAACATTCGAAACGTAGCCATAGCCGGGCACGGAAGCACCGGCAAGACCACGCTTCTGGAACATATACTCTTCCAGTACGGAGCCATAGCCAAGCCCGAAACGATAGAATCGGGCAAGACCGTGAGCGACTACGGCGAAGACGAGATCGCCCGCAAGATTTCGGTGCGGACTTCCCTCACTCATGTCCAGTCCAAGGACATCAAGGTGAACTTCCTGGACGCCCCCGGCTCATCGGACTTCGTTGGCGAAGTCATTCTCGCCTTCCGCGCCTGCGAGAGCGCCCTCGTCTTGATCGACGCCAAGTCCGGCGTCCAGATAGAGACCATCAAGCTCTGGCGCAACCTGGATTCCCGTTCCAAGCCCCGTATGGTGTTCGTCACGCGCATGGATGAGGAGCGGGCAGACTACGATGCCGCCCTTGCCGACATCAAGGCCAAGTTCAAGGTTTCCTGCGTGCCGGTGAGCCTCCCCATGGGCGCGGGCGCGGCTTTTTCCGGCGTCATAGACGTGCTCAACGGCGTTGCCTACGCCCTCCCCTCCTCTCACGATCAGAAGGAAAGCTCGGGCCCCATACCCGCCGAATACCAAGATGCCTTTGTGGAAGCCCGCGCCCAGCTCTGCGAAGCCGCCGCCGAGGGCGACGACGAGCTCATGGAGAAATACCTCACCGAGGGCGACCTCTCCCAAGAAGAAATCCTCAAGGGCCTCAAAGAAGCCCTTGCCGCGGCTAAAATAGTACCGGCATTCGCCGGCTCAGGGGTCAAGAACTCGGGAACCTCGGCCCTGATGGAGTTCATCCTGAGCACGGCCCCCGACCCCAGGCACCTGGCGCCCGAGACGATCGGCGAAGGCGAAGCGGCTATCCACGTTCGCGTGGATCCTTCCAAGCCCGCCAGCGCCCTCGTCGTCAAGACCCAGATAGACCAGTTCTCGGGCAGGCTCTCGTACGTCAAGGTATTCACCGGCAGCCTCACGCCCGAGCTCGATGTCGTCAATGTCCGCGACGGGAGAAAGGAGAGGCTCTCCAAGCTCTACACGGCCCAGGGCAAGAAGCTCGAGGAAGTGCCCAGCCTAGTGGCGGGCGACATAGGCGTGCTCACCAAACTCGCCAGTTGCAAGACGAACGATACCCTCTCCGCGGCCGACAAGCCCCTGGCTTTCGCTCCCCTGCGCCTGCCCACTCCCGTCCACCTCATCGCCATCTCCGCCGTCAACAAGAAGGAAGAGGACAAACTCAACGAAAACCTCCTCAAGGCGGCGGACGAGGACCTCACCTTCCAAGTGAACTTCAACGCCGAAACCAAGGAGACGGTAATAGCGGGCATGGGCGAGCTCCAGATCACCATGATCCTCGACAAGATAAAGAACCAGTCCAAGATCCAGGCCGAGACCCGCATCCCCCGCGTAGCCTACCGCGAGACCATCACCAAGAAGTCCGGGGCCGAGTACACCCACAAGAAGCAGACGGGCGGCCACGGCCAGTACGCGCGCGTCGTATTCGAATGCGAGCCCCTGGAGAGAGGCGCGGGCTACCAGTTCGAGAACAAGCTCTTCGGACAGTCCGTGTCCAAGGGCTTCATCCCCGGCATCGAGAAAGGCATCCATCAGGCCATGGAAGCCGGCGTCGTGGCGGGCTACCCCGTCGTGGACGTCAAGACCTCCATCGTGGACGGCAAGGAGCATCCGGTGGACTCTTCGGAAATGGCCTTCAAGCTCGCGTCCAGAGGCGCCTTCCGCGAGGCTACCAAGAACGCCAACCCCGTCCTCCTGGAGCCTATCATGAACCTCACTGTCTTCGTCGAGGAAAAGGATCTTGGCGGCGTCATGTCCGATCTATCCGGCCGCCGCGGCCGCATATCAGGCCAGAGCCCGATCGGCGGAGGCATCATCCAAGTGGACGCCCAGGTTCCCCAAGCCGAGCTTCTTCGCTACGCCATCGACTTGCGGTCCATGACCTCAGGCACGGGAAGCTTCGAAGTGGAGTTCGACCACTACGCCCCCATCACCGGCAAGATAGCCGAGGACGTGATCAAGGCCGCCCAGGCCTTCAGAACGGCCGAGGCCGAGGAAGAGTAAATAACAAGAATTCGAAGAAAAAAGGCGGCAGACGCCAAAAGCGCCTGTCGCCTTTTTTTAATTTTTTCGCGGCGCACTCGGGCTTGTCCGCCTCCTTCCGAGCCCTCGTCCCTCGGGCTCTTCTTGCGGCGTCCCGCCCTCGTGCACTCCCCTTTAGTCTCTCATCCTGTTCCTATCTCTTCAAATCTTCAGGGACGACGGAGAAGGCGGAAGCCCAGAAGATAGTGCCTAAAGCCCGGGCTATTGAAGTCCCGAGAGTCGGAACGCAGGTTGCTGAGGCTATTGCTCCAGCCCCCGCCGCGATTCACGCGCCTGTCGCCCGAGGACGCGCCCAGTGGATCCTTCTGTGCTCCATAATCGTAGCTATTCTTGTACCAGTCCCAGCACCACTCCCATACGTTCCCTGACATATCGTACAGCCCCAGCTCGTTCGGGGCCTTCGTACCTACTGCGTGCGTGGTATTACCAGAATTGCTCCCATACCAGGCTACACTGCCTACATCATTCGAACCTGCATACGTATAGCCCTTCGATTGGCTCCCTCCCCGCGCCGCGTACTCCCACTCCGCTTCCGTCGGCAACCGGTACCCATTCCGGCTAAAGTCAGCCTGCACATTCGTCCCAGTGATCGTGTACACCTTCTGCAGTCCCTCGAGCTCCGAGAGCTTATTGCAGAAGGTTACAGCATCGTACCAGCTCACCTGCTCCACAGGCCTCCTCGGGGCTTCCGAGCCGCTGATGAATTTGGAAGGGTTTGTGCCCATCACCTTCTGGTACTGCTCCTGGGTCACCTCGTACTTCCCGATCATGAAC
>DATCUA010000352.1:0-2414 GCA_036567645.1 Rectinemataceae bacterium
TTCTCCGGGACCCAGAGCGGCTTCGTCTGGGAAGACGACGATTTCCGCGATTTCCTCAAGAGAGATGTGGCGGGGACTGTATTCGAATTCGGCCCGCGATCGACTCCGGGATTCAAAGGCGCCAAGCCGCTTGGACTTGGGGGATGGGAGCTGGAGTTCGTGGGCTGGAATACAGTTTTCCCGCTTCCTGGGCGACACAACCTCCTCGACGCCCTCGCCGCCGTGTCCGTGGCTATGAAGCTTGGCGCGGGATCGGAAGCCCTAGCCTCGGGCTTGGCTTCGGTCAAGCCGCTCTTCGGCAGATCTCAGCTCTTCGGCGGAAGGATTTCCCTCCTCCAGGACTGCTACAACGCCAATCCCGAATCGTCCAGGGCCCTCCTCGACTTGGTCGATTCCCTCGAATGGCCGGGCAAGAAGATATATGTCCTTGGATCGATGCGGGAACTTGGCGAGGAGTCGAGGGCCGAGCACAGAGCCCTTGGAGCCAGGGCGAGGAAATCCAAGGCCGACAAGCTCTTCTTCTTCGGCGAAGAGATGGCGGAAGCCCTGCTGGGCTGGGAAGAAGCCGGGGGCGCGAGGCGCAGCCCCCCTCTCCATACCGAGGACATGGCCCTCTTGCAAAAGGCAGTGCTCGCCGCCCTCGAGCCGGGCGACCTTCTCGTGCTCAAGGCGTCGCGAGGCCTGGAGCTCGAACGGCTATCCAATGCGGTCTTCGATGCGGGATGGGCCGAACTCCCGGGTGGAGAACAAGGAGGTTCCCATGCTTCGTGAACTGTTCCTCCCCCTGGTCCAGTACTTTTCCCCCTTCAATATATTCAAGTACCTCACCTTCAGGTCGGCTTACGCGGCCGTGACCGCTCTCCTCATCGTGTACCTCTTCGGGCCTAAAGTGATCGAGCGCCTGCGAGTGCTCAAGTTCGGCCAATCTGTGCGCGCGGACGGACCTCAGACCCATCTGGCCAAGTCGGGTACTCCGACCATGGGCGGAATACTCATCATAATCTCGGTGGGCGTTTCGGTCCTCCTCTGGGAAGATCTGAGGAATCCCCTCACCTGGGTTCTGCTCCTCGCCCTTCTCGGCTTCGGCGTCATCGGAGCGGCCGATGACCTCCTGAAGATCAGGAAGAAGAACTCAGACGGCCTCTCGGCCCGGATCAAGCTCGCTCTCCAGGCTCTCGTCTCTCTTGGCGTGGCCTTGGCCCTGTATTTCCTGGAAGGCGATGAGTCGACAAAGCTCTACGTGCCCTTCTTCAAGAATCACATGGTGGATCTGGGCCCCGCATGGATCGTCTTCGCCGTCGTCTACGTGAGCGCTTGGTCGAACGCCGTAAACATAGCTGACGGCCTGGACGGACTGGCATCGGGTCTCTGCATCATGGCCCTCCTGGCGTTCTCGGTGCTCACCTACATCTCGGGACGAGCCGACTGGTCAGCCTATCTCAACATTCCCTTCATCCGGGGAGCCGGCGAGCTGACGGTTTTCAATTTCGCGCTTCTTGGTGCCTGTACGGGCTTCCTCTGGTTCAATTCTCATCCCGCCCAGGTGTTCATGGGGGATGCGGGCTCACTGTCGCTCGGCGGAGTCCTGGGAGTCCTCTCCCTCATCGTGAAAAAGGAAATCCTCCTCCTCCTCATCGGGGGCGTATTCGTCATGGAGCTGGGCTCGGTCATGCTCCAGGTCCTCTACTTCAAGTTCACCAAGGGCAAGCGCCTCTTTAGGATGGCGCCTATCCATCATCATTTCGAACTCTCCGGACTCGAGGAAACCAAGGTCGTTGTGCGCTTCTGGATCCTGGGCGGGATCTTCGCCCTGGTAGCCCTCTCCACCTTGAAGATCCAGTGAGGCCGAGATGAGACTGGATCCGGACAGGAAGCTCGTCATAACGAGAACCCATCCCGAGTTGGAATTCCTCGGGGCCTGTGCCGTACTCATGGCCTTGGGCTTCGTGGCCATGTGGACATCCTCATCCGGTTACGCCATCCGCAAGGATTTGGGCGCCTCCTACTTCGCTTTCAAGCAAGCAAAAATCCTCGCGTTCGGTCTGGGCGTCTTCGTTGTCGCATACCTAGTCCCCCTGGACTTCCTCCGATCGAAATCGGGCCTCCTCGCCATATTATCCCTTGCCTTCCTCCTCACGCCTTTCATTCCAGGCTTGGGTGTGGAGCTGAACGGCGGGAGGCGCTGGATACGGATGGGATTCTTCAACTTCCAGCCCTCGGAGATATGGAAGATCGCATCGGTATTCTACGCGGCCCATGTCCTCGACAAACGCAGGGACGCTATCCGCAAATCGGCGGTCGAAGCGATATTCCCCTTCATCGTCGTCTGCGCCGGGGTGGGGATCATCTTCCTCCAGGACGATTTCTCCACTTCAATTCTCGCCTTCCTCGCTCCACTCGCTGTCTTCTGGCTG
>DATCUA010000353.1:0-1873 GCA_036567645.1 Rectinemataceae bacterium
CTCGCTCGCGAAAAACCCGGCCGCCCTTGCAACATCCTCGCAGGTTCCCGCGCGCTTCAATGGTATGTCGCGGATGGTGGCCTGCTTGGATTCTTCGGTTGTGTGGATGGCGTGGAAGGCAGAGCCGAGGATGAGGCCGGGAGCCAGGGCGTTCACCCTGATACCGTAGGGCGCGAGCTCGGTGGAGAGCGAACGGGTGAGGGTGAGGATGGCGCCCTTGGCGGTCGAATAGACGAGGGAGCCTCCATGGCCTCCCTTGCGCCCCGCCAGGGAGGCGAGGTTCACCACCGAGGAGCTGCCCGCGGCTTTGAGGAAGGGAAGGAGAGCCCGGGTGACGAAGACCGTGGAGTCCAGGTTTACCGCGAGCACGCGGCGGTAGAACTCGGTGTCGAGCTCTTCCAGTTTCTTCCGCCCTATCAGGTCGCCCGCGTTGTTGACGAGGACGTCGAGCCTGCCCCAGAGCGAAGCCACTTTTTCCGCGAGGACGGCTGCCCCCGCTTCGGCCGAAAGGTCAGCCTGGACGCAGTGGGCTGTGCCGCCCGCCGCGCGGACGCGCTCGGCCACGGCCTCGGCAGAAGCGACGCTCCTGTGGTAGTGGATGAGGATCTCCGCTCCCAGGCTCGCCAGCTCGAGGGTTATAGCCGCCCCAATGCCCGATCCGCCCCCGGTGACGAGGGCTTTCTTGCCTGCGAGTGTGTTCATGCGACCAGTATATCCTATCAGCGGCTGGTGGCAATGCGGATATTCAGCGTTCCATAATGCGGAAACTTCTTCTGTCAGGCGGTTTTCCTTGACATATGGCGGAAACAGGCCTAGGATTTTCCCGTCGTCATTTCGCCACAGGAGGCAATTACATGAAGAAGAGGCTCATAGCCGCGATAGCGATCCTGCTCGCGGCGGCAAGTTTTGCGGGCGCGGCCCCGAAGTACAATTGGAAGCTGGCTTCCGTCCTGCCCGATACGCATCCCGTGCACCAGGCCCTCGTCTTTTTCGCCGACGAGCTGGCGCGCAAGAGCAACGGGGATATCAAGCTCACCCTCTTCCCCGCCGGCCAGCTGGGCCAGGAAAAGGACTACATCGAGGCTATCAAGATAGGCTCCCTCGAATTCGCCAAGGTTTCCTCCGGCCCCGTTGGCCAGTACGCCCCCACCTTCCAGGTGATCTCCCTGCCCCTCATCTGGAGAAGCCTCGAACACCAGCACAACGTGTTGCAGGGCCCCATAGGCAAGCGCCTCATGGCCGACCTGGACAAGGCGGGCTACAAGGGCCTGGCCTTCATGGACGCCGGATTCCGCTCAATCACCGCCCAGAAGCCCATCTACACCCCGGCCGACCTCAAGGGACTGAAGATCCGGGTCATGCAGTCCAAGCCGCTCATCGACACGGTGAACGCCCTGGGCGGCAACGCCGTTCCCATGGGCCAGTCCGAAGTCTACTCCGCCCTCCAGACCAAGGTCATAGACGGCTGGGAGAACAACGAGCCAACGGTGCTCTCCTTCAACATGCAGGAAGTGGCCAAGTACTATTCCTACACCAGGCATTCCTCCATTCCCGACTTCCTCATGATGAACAAGAAGCTCTTCGACGGCCTGCCCAAGAACATCCAGACGATGATCGAGGAGACGGCGACCGAGGCCATGCACAAGCACAACGAGCTCTGGGGCAAGATGATCGACAAAACCGTTGCCGACCTCAAGGCCAAGGGCATGATCTTCAACGAAGTGAAGGACATCACAGAGTTCCAGAAGGCGATCAGCGGCGTATGGAAGGATTTCGAGCCCATCGTGGGCAAGGATCTGATCGACGCCATAGTCAACGCCAAGTGAGATCGGGGCGCACAGGCTCCTGATCCAGCTGATTCAGCAAGCATTCC
>DATCUA010000354.1:0-4477 GCA_036567645.1 Rectinemataceae bacterium
GTCCTGGAGGTGGAAGGATGAAGGATTTCGAAGCCAGGCTCAGGCGCCTCGAAGAGCTCGCCCAGGCTATCAAGAATCCCGAGCTTGCGCTCGAGGAGGCGATAGGCGTTTTCGAGGAGGGGATGAAGCTTTCCAAAAGCCTCAAGCGCGAACTCGAGCGAATTCAGGGCAAGGTGGAAATACTCCTCGGCGATCCGGATGAGGGAGCAGAGGCAGCGAAGGCGCCCTTCGAACCCGAAAAGGATAGCTGATCCCGGGGGAGGGTTCTGGTTAGCCCACATTTCGCGGAGAGAAGCTAGGCGGCGGCTCTGTTCATTCCTGGCCGTCTCGGCTCCGGGACGAGGCTGATCGATCAAGCTCGTCGAGAACGAGACTCAAGAGCCGTTTATCGCTATCGGCGAGATCGAGGGCCTCCAATTGCTTCTCACCCAACCAGGCTACGTCGCTATGTTCTCTCAGTTCCAACCGAGATGAATCGGGCAAGGCCGCAAGCCAGGCTGCGAGAGTCCTCGGTCCAGACGGGCTTTGGAATTCCGCCGTGCCCAGGAGTCGCAGGGGCTTTACCGAGACGCCAAACTCCTCCACGAACTCCCTGGCGAGGGCTTCGGCATCGCTTTCGCCTTCTTCGACCTTTCCACCGGGGAACTCCCATTTCAAGCCTATCGAGCCTCCAGCCACGCGCTTGGCTACGAGGACTTTATCGTGCTTGAGGATGATGCAGGCGATGGATCGGCGAGGCATCCTGCTAACCCTAGCAGGGCTGTTTGCGAATTTCAAGCTACGCTCTACGTTTCGGTGTCGGGAGAGGGAGACAGGGAGGCCGCGTCGTGCATGATTTTCGCGCAGGCCGATGGCAAATCGGAAGCCTCGAACCAGCCCCTCTCCTCGCCGAGTCTCCGGCCCGCCAATCCATGGGCTATGACGGCGCAGCTGGCCGCATCGACAATCTTGGCTCTATCTGGACTCCTCGCGAAGCTTCCTGCCAGGATTCCCGCTACCAGCCCAGCAAGCACGTCGCCCGAACCTGCCGTGCCCAGTTCGGGAGTCATCCCATCCCATATCCGTATTTCCCCGCTGCCCGGACTCCAAAGCCTCCGGCTACAATCCACGATAGCGCTCACATGGCTTTTTAGGAGAATAGCGGATCCGAGCGCAGAAGATAGTCGAGAAAGTCGCCGAAAAATGCCTCTCTCTTCCTTTTCCGAGGGAGAGCGTTGCGTAGCCTCCCATAACGATTCGAATTCCCCCGTGTGGGGTGTCAGGAGCCGAGGCCCGGATTTGCTTATGACAAGCTCTGGCGTGCACGCGAGTATCCGCAACGCGCCGGCATCCAATGCAAGAGGAAGGGAGAGGTCGAGGAGAAGACGCAACAGGTTTTCGTTCTTCTGCCCCACTTCCCATCCTGGCCCGGCGAGCACGGCATCGCATCCCGGATGTGCCGGATCGAAGGCATCGAGTGGCTTGAGGACGGCCGATTCCACGTCGGGGAGAATGGCTTTCCCCATACGGGTTTCAGTATAGAGCGTTATGTATCCAGCTCCGCTTGCCGCGGCTCCCTTTACGCAGAGCCTGGCTGCTCCCGGAGATGCATCGGAACCGGCGAATATGGCGAGCCTGCCACGCGTCGATTTATAGGCCTCTGATGGGAATCTGGGAAGGAGCTTCGGCAAGTCCTCCTGTTCAAGGAGCCAGCTCGAGGCGAGCTTCTTGACAAGCCTAGCAGGGAACACGTCGGCGACGGGCAGGATGGAACCGCAGGCTACCCTCCCCGCCAGGCCATAGTGTGCCAGTTTGCCCGGCTCGAGCGCGAGAGTGAGATCGGCTTGCACGCAAGGCCAGGCCCCCTCGTAGCTGTCGTCTAGTCCCGAAGGGATATCCACGCTTGCGATGAATGGGCGCGGACGCTTTCCCCGCAGGGATAGGAGGGTTTCGATCATCAGCTTGGCGCCCTTCCTCGGAGGCCCAGAGGCGCCCGTGCCCAGGATGCCATCGAGGACTATGTCGCAGGTAGCGAGGATGGATTCGATCTCGCTCCCTTTCAAATCGGCCCAGCGCAGGATTTTCACTCCTGCCGCAACCAGGCTCCTCGTTTGGGGATCGGGGTCAGCCTCTAGCCGGTCGGGGGAAAGCAGAGCCGTTATATCGTCGAAACCTGCAGAGGCTGCGTGTCTGAGCATGGCGAGGGCATCGGAACCGTTCGCTCCCTTTCCGCAGAGCGCCACGATCCTCGGAGGCCATCGGCTAAATTCAGGGCGAGCTACAACGCCCTTCATCCCTTCTACCGCCCCTGTCATCCAGCGTGCCATAGCGTCCCAAAGCCGGATCGAGGCCTTTTCCACAAGAATGCCGCTTCCTAGGGAAAATAGGGTATTCGTCTCATCGTCTAGCTTTTTGGCTTCGCCGAAGTCAAGAAGAGGTTTCATCTTCAAGCCTCCACCAGAATATGGCCACATCTTCCTCCCTCGTTGCCGCTCCCACGAGGATCCCCCCGCCCAGCGGTTTCAGAACAGCCAACTCTCGACTTCCGGGCGGCAGGGCGAGCGAATACCTGGCTTGGACGATGCCATTCGAGTCGAGGGCAACGATCCTACGCTCGTCAGGCTCCTTTCCTGAATAGAGAAAGTACAACCTTCCTTTCAAAGAACCGAGGAATTCGGGTGCCTCGTCTTCTTCCCCCGCGGCTTTCAATGCCCCCGTGAATCTACCGGTGTCGCCATCTGCAGTAAAAACCCATGTTCCTGCGTAGTCGGTACCACTCTTGCCAGAACGCGCAGGGGGTTCGTTGTAGTAGTCAATTTTAGCGAGGATCTCGAAGCGCCCATCGCGGAGGCGAGGGAAGATGGAGTCGAGACTGGCGTGTATAGAATAATATTCCCCAGCGTCTTTTAAACCCTGAACTGCTTGCTTCATGCTCTCAGGCAGGGGCAAGGATGTTCGCGAAAACCGTGCGGAAGACAATAGATCGCCCGCATTTGAAAACCTGTGGACGAGGATATGGGATTCCGAGGCGGAGACCACTGCCAAGCTATCATCTTCGAGAGCCCTGAGGGAAATGATCGGAGGGAAGGGGCTTCCTCCCGGTCCCTCCTGGCCGAGCGCTGGCATTTCCTCGGTTCCTGGATGAATCCTGCGGATCGCCCTGTCGCAAGATGTCTGCGCCGTCTCGTCGTAGACAGCCGCTCCCGGATCGGCGATTCTGTCAGCGAGGTAGAGCCGTTGACCCGAATCGACAGCCATTGCTTCGGGAGCCTCGAGCCCCGGGGCGATTCCCTCCCGATCTCGGAAAATCTTGAGTATATCGCCATAAGAACTGAGCTTGAGCACTTTGCGGTTGGCTGGATCCAGGACGTAGAAGATGCCCTCGCGTACGACTACATCGAAGCGCGAAGATTCGGGCCTAGAAAAATCCAGCCTACCCGCTCCGCTCCCGTAGCCGAGCCTGAAGAGATCCTCCCGCTTCGATTTCCTCTGCCTCGGTCCAGGAGAACACGAAGCGAGAAGGTTCACGAAGAGGATAGCGATACAGATGAGGGAGATGATGCATGGCGGACGGGAAGGTCGGCGCCCCTCGCCTTCTAGCTTGGACATAGCCACTGGCTCATCCTCTCCATCTCGCGGGGCTTTGTCAACGCCAAACCCTGGGGAATGGGAGGCTGACGTAGTGGCCAGGCCAACTCGATTATCCATGTGCCCAGCGTTCCTTGACCCTTCTTCAGTCGGGAAGTATCCTTCCTCCATGCCTGTTAATTTGCTCACAACCCTTTTTGGAACGAAGAGGGAGAGGGATGTCAAAGACCTCATCCCCGCCCTTCACGCTATCAACGCCAAGGAATCCTGGGCTCTCGCCCTCTCCGATGCCGACTTCCCCGCCAAGACCTCCGAGTTCAGGTCGAGGCTTGCCGCAGGCGGGAGCCTGAACGACCTAGTGCCTGAGGCCTTCGCTCTAGCCAGGGAGGCAGCGCGTCGCGTCCTGGGGGAACGCCCCTTCGATGTGCAGATCCTTGGCGGCCTCGTGCTCCACTCGGGCAAGATAGTGGAGATGAAGACGGGAGAGGGCAAAACCCTTTCATCCGTCGCCGCCGCATATATCAACGCCCTGCCCGGCGATGGGGTCCATATCGTCACGGTCAACGACTACCTCGCGGAGCGCGATAGCCAATGGATGGGCCGGGTTTTCAATTTCCTCGGGCTCCAGGTGGGATGCATCCTCTCCAGCATGGACAACGAGGCACGGCGCCTCGCCTACTCGAGGGATATCACCTACGGAACCAATAACGAGTTCGGCTTCGATTACCTCCGCGACAACATGACCTGGGATCCGGCTGCTCGAGTCCAGCGCGGTCACAACTACTGCATCGTAGACGAGATAGATTCGATCCTCATCGACGAGGCGCGTACTCCCTTGATCATCTCGGGGCCTGCCGACGACGACACGCGAACAGTCGAGGAGGTCAACAGGCTTGCCCAGAACCTGAGC
>DATCUA010000355.1:0-3013 GCA_036567645.1 Rectinemataceae bacterium
CACTCCATAAGTGAGCATTTGCTCAGTCAATGAAATAATGTAACACTTAATACCGATCTAAGTGTAGTAGCGTTTCCCGGACCTGTCAACAAAGATTTTCAGATGCTACCGAGGGTGGGTAGGGCCGAAACCGCGGCCACATCGGAGCTCTCGTTTCCCGGCGCCGCCCATCCCGGACCTGCCCGAGAAGCCGGACATGAAAAAGGGGAGGGCTTTCGCCCTCCCCCGATCAAGATCGCGGCTCGCGGGGCGAACCGCTCGGGCGCCGCCGGGCGACCGTCTCGCTACGCGATCACTTTATCCCCGACACCGTGAAGGAGAAGTAGTCGGCGTCGCCGAGGTAGAGCCCATAGGCCGTGTCGTAGAGGATGCCATACGCCGTGTCCAGGCTGTCGTTGTCCTCGCAGTCGTCATCGGCTCCGGTTCCTCGCCGTAACGTCGTGCTCAACTCGTAGTCGTACCAGTCGCTGCTGATGATGAGGCCATACTCTCCCTTGGAATATTCCGTGTCGTCGTATGGTTCTATGCCTACGATGTAGGTGGCTTTTGGATCCAACACCACTTCCAGGTAGTCAAGGTAGTCGTAATCGTAAGGCCCGGCGAGGAGCTTGCCCGTCGCGTCGTAGAGGGAGATCACCGTATCGGCATAAGTGTCGTATGTGGGATCCTTGGCCGTATTGTAGGTAGTCTGGATATAGGATACCTGGACGTCGAACTCGAGGGTGATGTTCTGATTGCCCGTGGCGGTCACGGTGAACTCAGTCGCGGCCAGATTACCCTGCCAGTTGGCCTTGGCCACATAGGTGCCAGGCGCGAGGAGTCGGAACTCGACCGAGCCATCGGTGTAGTTGCTGAAACCCATGCTGACGAAGGAGCCGGAATCGTCATAGAGGTAGACGGGCATACCGCCGACCGCGTCCGGGTAGGAGGCGATGCCGGAGTCGTAGCTGATGTCGATATTCGTCACGCTGACCTTGAGCCTGCCCGCGGCGTAGACCTCTCCCTCAGCGGGTATGTCGCCGTTCTTCACCCTGCCCACGGCGGCCTTCACGTCCACGATGCCGTAGCCCGTTCCGGCGTCCCAGCCGGCCGGCCCCACGTCCATGGCCGTCTCTTCCAGGATGGTCTTGATCTGGCCCGCTGTGAGTTCGGGCTCGAATGTGAGCATGTAGGCCACCAGGCCCGTCACGAAGGGGGTGGACATGGAGGTGCCGGACATGTCCTCGTAGGCGTCGTCGGCTCCCGTCGTGGTCGAGTAGATGCAATAACCGGGCGCCGTCACAGAGATGTGGTTGCCCGAGGTGGAAAAGCCCACCTTTTCCCCGTTGGCGCGCACGGCCCCAACGGCGATCACGCCCTTGTACGCGGCTGGGTACTTGGCCCGCTTGGTGCCGTCGTTGCCCATGGAGGCTATGATGACGATGCCGTGCTCCAGGGCGTAGTTGATTGCCTCCAGCTCGAAGGAGCCGGCGTAGGCCCCGCCCAGGGACATGTTGACGGGGATGGTCTGCTCTATCTCCTGGTCCTCCTTCCATTCTACGAGATCGATCAAGCCCCCGTAGACAGCCCAATCCGAGCCCGAGCCCGTGCTAGCGTTGTCTGAGAAGCACTTGTAGGAGATGAGCTTGACCTTGTCCCAGGCCACGCCCGCCACGCCAATGCCATTGTTGCCTAGGGCCGCTATGGTGCCCGCCGTGTGGCTGCCGTGCCCGTCCTCGTCCCAGTTCTCGTCGGCCGGAACCTCGACGAAGGCAGTATCATTGCCGACAAAGGTGAAATTGTAGCCTCCGTCCGTCGATTTGAAGGCGCTCATGGCGCGAACGACGATGCTCTGGCCCGATTTCTGGAAATCCTCATGGGTTCGGTTGATCCCCGTGTCTATGTCGGCGACGTAGACTTCATTGGCGCCGAAGCCATACGTGGTGTAGGCGGAAAGGGCATTGGTGAGCTCGAAATGGCCGTAGCGGCCCCAGGTTTTAGGATCGTTGAGCACGGCGGCTATCTGGGCCGCGCCCTTCACTCCATCGGCGTCGATTCCCTGGCCCCTGTAGCCTTCGGGCAGGCGCGAAACGAGCTCGTGCTCCGCCCAGAGCACGCCGGGAAGCCTCTGGACCTTGGCGGCCTTTCTAACTGTCCGGCCTTCGGCCTTGAGCCTGAAGTACTTGTAGCCGTTCATCTCCAGCGAGGCCAAGACCTCGACCCCGCGGGAAGCAAAGGCGGACGGATCGAAATCGGCCCTGGTCTTGGCTATCAGGATATCGGGGCTCACCCAGCCCTCGGCCGCCGCCGCGTCCAAGGCGGCTTGGGTGGTGGGGGCGAAGCGCTCGTAGGGCGTCATGGCCCTGGCGACCTGATCCGGGCTACCAGAGGCCCCGCCCAGGAAGAAGGAACATCCGGCCAGAGTCGCTGACGCGGCGGCGGCCAGGATAAGCAGTGCGTATACCGCGGCGCGGCGCTTTTCCGAACCGCGCGATCCATTGGTGTTTTTCATCCCCAGCCTCCTCATTCCGCGGCCGCGCCGGCGACCAGCTCGAACCAGCCGTTCACCGCGTCCATGCCGTCCTCGTAGGAGTCGGCGTACGAATACGAATAGGAATAGAACCAGTCGCCCGCGCTATAGGAATAGGCGCTCCACTGCCCGTAGAAGAAGGGCGGACTCACCGAGGTGCCGTTGCCCGGGTCGTAGTTCGACCCCGTCCAGGAGCCGAAGATGTTCCATTCATACGTTACCCCCGGAGCCAGGACGGCGTCGGCTGTGGAGTAAAAGTTATGCTTGCCCGCGAGGAGGGCGGGCTTGATGGTGATCTGCCCAGTCTTGGCGTTGTAGGCGAAGTATTCGCCCAGCTTGTCGGGATGATTGGCAACAGGCATCCAGCTATCGCTGGCATAGTCGTAATAGTAGAGCATCCTTTCGGGGTAATAGAACTGGAACTCGCCGAAGAAGATGGTTTTGCCCGTCTTCTCGCGTATCGCGGGGGCGAAGCAGAATCCCGTCGACTTGTCCGGGTTCCAG
>DATCUA010000356.1:0-7970 GCA_036567645.1 Rectinemataceae bacterium
GCCCCGGGAAGGTAGATGGCGGCCAGCTTGTCCACGAGCCCGAGCCTGGTGACGAGGAGGTAGTTGGGCACGAGCCCCACGGAGAATAGGTAGGGCACGAGCACGAGGCCATAGAGGAACTTGCGCCCGGGGAGAGTCTTGATCGAGAGCAGATAGGCCAGGGGGACAGTGAGGAAGAGGGCGGTAGCCACGCCTTGGAAGAAGATCCTGAATGAGTTGAATGCAGCGGTGAGGAAGGCGCGGTGGCCCAGGAGAGCTTTGTAGGCCGCCGTAGACCATTTCCAGGGCGGGAGGAAGAGTCCGTCCAGGGCGGAGCCTATGAAGTCGTTGGGTCTGAAGGAGAGGGCTATCGTGCTCCAGAGGGGTATGGCGAGGATGAGGAAGATAAGACCCAGGCTCGCGTTGACTGTGCCGTGGAAGATGCGGTCCGATCTGGTCAATCGTATTGCGCTTTTCATATTCCCTTTTCCACCTCAGTACAGTCCGGAATCCGTGTGCTTCTTGATGAGCTTGTTGGACACGACTATCAGGATGAGGCCGAAAACCCCCTTGAACAGGCCGACGGCCGTGGCCAGGCCGAATCTGAACTCCAGGATGCCTTGCCGGTAGATCCATGTGTCTATGATATCCGCCACGGAATACACGGGCAGGGAGTAGAGCATGAAGATCTGGTTGAAGCCTGCGTCCAGTATGGTGCCTATACGGAGCAGGAGTACCATGACGATGACGGGCCTGATGGAGGGGAGGGTTATGCGGAACACCCTCTGCCATGCCGAGGCGCCTTCCACCGTGGCGGCTTCGAAAAGCGTGGGGTCGATGCCTATGAGGGCTGCCAAGAAAATGATTGCGCTCCAGCCCATCTCCTTCCAGGTGTCGGAGAGGAGGACTATCCAGGGAAAGGCCTTTGAATCGGTGAGGAAGGATATGGGCTCCCCGCCCATCAGTTTGATGAGGTCGTTCAGGATGCCCGAGGAAGGGGAGAGTATGGCCAGGAGTATGGCGTACATGATGACCCAGGAGAGGAAGTGGGGAAGGTAGGCCAGGGTTTGGACAGTCTTGCGCAGGAAATAGATCCTGCATTCGTATAGAGCTACCGAAAGGAAGATGGCTGCCGGGATGGAAAAGGCCATCTTTCCGAGGGAATACATCACCGTGTTCCGGATCAGCTCCCAGAAATAATAGGAGTTGACGAAATCCTTGAAGTTCTGCAAGCCCACCCAGGGGCTCTTGACTACGCCCTCAAGGGCTTGGAAATCCCTGAAGGCGATCTGGGCGTTCCAGATGGGCACATACTTGAACACGAAGAAATAGGCCAGAGAGATGGAGCCGAGGAGGTAGATCGATCTATGGCGCTTCAGCTCCCTCCAGACGTTCCTGGACGGCAGGGCGCCCGCCGGGTTGGATATCACGATCCCATGATATGGGCAGTGGGCGCAATTATACCGACGGGTTATTGTACTTTTCTGACATCTGCTCCGACAGCGGCCTTGGACGCGGCGATCGATTCCGAACCCTTCCTGTAGATTCCCGGCGTCGAGCCCGATATTTTCCTGAACACCCTGCAGAAATAGGCCTGATCCTGGAATCCGCACCGGGCCGCTATCTCGGACACGGAGTCGGCAGAGGCGCGCAAGAGCTCCATGGCCTTGGACACTCTGAGCCTTCCCAGGTAGTCCCAAAGGGGAATCCCCATCTGCTGCCTGAAAATGCGAGAGAGGTAATCTTCGCTGGCGTTGATGTGCTCCGAGAGCTTCCATCGCGAAATCTGCTCCCGATAGTGCGCGTTGATGTAATAGATCGCCCGCGAGACCAGGGCGCCCGTGGGGGCGGGAAGAAGAGATGTTCCGCGAAGGAGGGCTTCGGCGCGTTCGCATGCCAGGCTGGAGAAAACTGGATCCGAGTTGATGATGATGGTTCTGGGTCGCAGGGCCGCCGCGGAGGCGAACTCTGGATCGGCGAAGGATCCGAGGATGCAGACGAGAGGGACCTGGACGCAGGACGGTACCTCGGGTAGAAGCCGTATGAAGTCCGTCCGCTCGCCTAAAATCACGAGAAGGGAAGGCTCCATGCGCCGGGCTATGGCGGCGAGTTCTCCGGGTTCGGCGCAATTCAGGATCCTGTATCCCTTGGCGCGCAAACAGGCCTCGAGGGTCCGCCCGGCATCCCCAGGCTCAGTCTCGCTTCCGAGGAAGAGAAGATGGTTCGCCGCTTCATCGGGGCGCAGGGATCGGAGGAGGAGGGCGGGGCTTTCGTGGAAAGCGGCCGTTCTGGAACAAGCCAAGGCCGAAGCGGGAAGGAATATGGGGCAGCGGCGGAAGGCCTGCTTTTCTGCTGCCAAGTCCAAGGCTGTCCAAGACTCGGCGTCCATCGAGGCTGGATCGATATGGACAAAGTCGCATTCATCCAGTTCGGAGAGGTCGCCCGCTGCCTGGCTCAGGCCTATCCGGAAGGCTTCCCCTGCGGGAGAATCCTGGGCGGGCGCGCCACGAGGCCACGTGAAGAGAGCCGACCCGAGGTATGCCAGCCTCAAGGTACCGGGAACCCTGCCTCGCGGGGCCGGGCCTTCCCAGCCCGGATAGGGCAGGAAAAGCGCGAGCCCCTTTCCCTCCACAGAGCGAACTGAGGCTCCATGGAGGAGGGCGATCCTCCGGGCGAGTTCTATCTCTATCCTGGCTGTCCCCGCAGAGGATGATCCCGGCTCGCTTTCGACGAGCCTCTTCAGCCTGGCCGCCCCTTCATCGGACTCAATCTGCCCTGGTTTTCGGCCATGCTCGGGCTCCTCAGGGCCAATGCCTATGCCGAAGGCCGAAAACCCGGGGAAGAACCGCAGTCTCAAGGCTGGGGCCTTCAGCTCCCTGCCCAGGATATCCATGAAAATCTCGAGCACTTGGCGGATGCGCTCCTCGTCGCCTCGCAAGCAGGGGCGGGGCAGAGGGCTTTCCGCAGGAGGAAGGAGGCTGGGCCAGCCCCGCTCCCTGCCTCCTTCTTCGGCCCTTCGGGCGAAGGCCTCAGCCAGGATGGCCGGATCGAAAAGCCTGGGAGAGAAGGACAGGTCGTCTACCTGGGCCAGGGAGAGATCGAGAAGTCGCCGGGTGAGCACCATCTGCCGCTCCGAAGATGCGGCGATCGCGGCTATGGCTTCCAACCTGTCCGCTTCGTCTCCGGAGAGAAGCCGTGCCGACGCCGATCGTATGAAGCGGATCGGCTCCTGGAGTTCTCCGGTAATTCCGGCGAGGAACCCGGTCTTGAGCTTTTCGGCCTTCTCGGCCCTCGCCCTCGCCCTGTTCGCCTGTTCGAAGAGGAGAACGCCGCGCAGGGCCGAGGAGAGCTGGGCCCGCACCTCTTCGAAAACCTGGGCTTCGGCGCCCCCGGACTTGAGCACGGCGTAGCCGAGGGGACGGGTCTCGTAATGTAGGGGAAGGACTACAAAGGCTCCGGCCCCCTGGGGATGCCTTCCCTGGGGGAGGAATATCCCGGGCCCCATGGCCTCGAATCCTCGCTCGGGCAGGCAGACCTCGGGGCGGAACTGCGAGCCGTCCTTGGAAGACTCGAAGGAGCCGATGAAGGATCTCCGTCCTCCCTCGCCCTCTTCGAGAACGAACCAGCCCGAGGGTATGCCGAGCCGTGGGAGACAGGAGGCCGCCGCCCTCACTACAGAAGGAAAATCCTTGGCGCAGAGGAGCTCGTGGTTGAGCCGGTTCATCCAGTGATCCAAGGCTCGTTCTTTCCAGAGCCGATAATTGCTCATCCTCTTTTCCGCGTCTGAGACGAGGACCCTCCCCTGGCCAACGAGCACTTCCAGCCTCTGCCTTCCCGCGGTATCGAGCCTGCTTAGAGCCTCGGTCCTCAGGATCGAGAGGTAATCCTGGAAGGCTCCCAGGTCCCTTCCTCGCAATATGGCCTCGCCCAGGGCTCTGTCGAGGCATGCCAGATAGGGAGCCCTCGGGGAGCCCGAGGCCGCGGCTTCTAGGCAAGACTCTATCGGCTTCAGCCATCGCTCGAATTCCGATTCCGCGAATCCGAGACGCCTGGCCCGGTTTCCCTGGCCGCAGGCGCGAGTTCTGCCTCCCTGGGCGAGCAGGACCGATTCGGGGAGGCAGCCGCAGGATTGGCGTATGACCAGGCGGGTCTTCAGCCGGACGTCCTGGGGTTTTTCTCCCTCCAGGACCTTGAGGAGCATGGAAAATGCCTGTTCGGCCTGGCGGGCGAATGGCATCCTCACCGTCGTATATGTGGGAGAGAGGAGGTTGCTCTCGTCCGAATCGTTGAAGCCGCCCAGGGCCAGATCGCCCGGGATCGAATACCCGCGCTCGGATAGCTGGGCGGCGGCTTCGAAGAGGAGGAGGTCGCTTGCGGCGCAGAGCGCATCGAAGTCCTTGCCGGGAACCAGGGCTCCTTCGTCCATGAGGCTGGCGGCGGCCTTTCCTCCTTCAGTCCAGGGGATGTCCAGGCGGACCAGGCGCTCGTCGAGCTTGAGTCCGCAGGCGCGCAGGGCGTCCTTGTAGGCCCGGTATCTGTCTTCTGCCGAGGAGTGCGCCCGCGGGCCGCCGATAAAGGCTATCTTCTTTTTTTTATGCTTGCGCGCGAGGTGGATTACCATCTGGCGCATGCCGGAGTAGGCGTCTATGTCCACGACGGGCCTGTCTCCGATCTTGAGACCGAAGGTTACCAGGGGCAGATCCAGGGAGTCGAGGAGAAAGCGTTCCACGGCCCTCTCCGAAGCGAAGCCGCTCAGCGACGAGGCCCAGCACAGCGCCCCGTCGAAGCTCTCCCGCCTCGCGAGGCCATAGATGCGGTTGCGCATGTACTCGTACTCTTCCGCCGCTTCGAGCCTTCCCCCGGGCAGGACGAATACTTGGCACTGCCGCCGCTCGGCGGTCGAGCGGATCTCCGGCCAGACCTTGGTGGAGGAGCCGGAATGGATGGAAGCGAGGAGGAAGGCGAGCCTACGCATGGCCATGGGACTCATTTTCGGGCCGCGTTTCCGCCCTGTCAACGCCGGTGCGTCGTAGCGAAAGGCTTCTATATCAGAAATGTCCAAAAGTTCACCACTATCCGCCCTTGTCAGCTCTCCGGGGCGGAAGAACAATCAGGCCATGGACTCTATAGCTGACATACGCCGCTTTGGAGCCGAGCCCGGAGGCTCCCGTGACGCCTCAGCCGCCATAGCGGGCGCCCTGGAGTACCTGAAGTCCAAGGGTGGGGGTACTCTCCTGGTACCCGAAGGCATCTTCCTCTGCGGGCCTATCGAACTGCCGAGCGATACAACCCTCTATCTCGACACGGGAGCGTGTTTGCGCTTCTCGAACGACTTCTCGAGCTATCCGCCCGTGGAGAGCCGCTGGGAAGGCATATCCTGCTGGGCCATGCATCCCTTGGTTTTCGCCCGGAACGCGCGGAACGTGGCTATCCGCGGCGAAGGCACCCTGGACGGCCAGGGCGCGGCCTGGTGGGCCGCCCATAAGCGCAAGAAAGCGGAGAGACAGGCTGGGCCGGAAACAGAGGCCGAACTGCGCCTCGCGGCCTTGAACGGCGGAACCGCGGATCAGCCTTCTGGAGGCGGGGGTAGGGAAACCCAGTTCCTGCGGCCTCCCCTGGTCCAGTTCCTCTCCTGCGACCGCGTGGTCGTCGAAGGCGTCAGCCTCGTCAATTCGCCTTTCTGGACCCTCCACCCCGTCTTCACCTCGAGGCTGAGAGTCGAAAACGTCTCCATCTCCAACCCCCCGGATGCCCCCAACACAGACGGCATCGACATAGATTCCTGCTCGGAGGTCACCATCTCGGGTTGCCTCGTAGATGTCGGAGACGATTGCATCGCCCTGAAATCGGGCTCGGGGCCGGGAGGAGTGGCCCTTGCCAAGCCCACGCGCGATGTCGAGATACG
The DNA here is from genome assembly GCA_036567645.1 of Rectinemataceae bacterium. Classification (GTDB taxonomy): domain Bacteria; phylum Spirochaetota; class Spirochaetia; order Treponematales; family Rectinemataceae; genus JAPLSO01. Next base: position 5,885 of record DATCUA010000356.1, read on the forward strand.
GAGGTGCACCTTCCTCAATGGCCACGGCGGCGTGGTGATTGGATCCGAAACCGCGGGAGGGGTGGAAAACCTGGAGGTAGCCGACTGCCGCTTTCTCGGGTCGGACAGGGGCGTGCGCATGAAGAGCAGGCGGGGCAGGGGCGGCACGGTCCAAAACCTCGTATTCAGGAACCTCGTCATGGACTCGGTCCTGGCGCCTATCACCCTCAATATGTATTACAACTGCGGCTCGAAGCGGGATGAAGCCGGGAAGCTCTTTTCCTTGGATGCCTTGATAGCCGACGAGCTCACGCCCCGGTTCAGGAACATCATCATCTCGAATCTCGTCGCAACCCGATGCAGGGCTTCGGCCGGCTTCATAGTCGGCTTGCCCGAATCAAAGGTGGAGAACCTGAGCCTGGAGAATTGCCTGATAGAGCTGGCCGTTTCGCCGGACTCTCCTGTGGAGTCCTCCGAGATGTACCAAGGCCTGCCCGCGCCCGAAGGAAGAGGCCTGCGCCTGCGGAACGCCGAGTGCACCATGAAGGGAGTGAAAGTCCTGGGCGCCGGGTTGGAACCGAACGCCCAGGGCATACTGGAGGAAGAGGGCTGCCTCCTATCCTTCCTCGCCTAGCGCTGTACCCTGCCCGAGCCAGAGCCTTCCATGAGCTTTTTCACCTCGCCGAGCTCGAGGAGGGCGAAGTCCCCGGGGATGCCATGCTTGAGGCAGGACATGGCCACGGCGAACTCCAGGACTGTAGCCGGCTCCGGATAGGAAGAAAGCCCGTAGATGAGGCCGGCCGAGAAGGAATCCCCCGCTCCGACTCTGTCGACTATGTCGCGGAGGGCGTATTTCCTGGAGACGATGACCTCTTTCCTGGAAACGAGCATGGCCGACCAGTCGTTGGAATCGGCCGAGTGGCTTTCGCGCAGGGTGACCGCCGCCCACGAAGCTCGAGGGAATCGCTGCAGGGCCCTCCGGCACATGGCTCCGTATTCCGCCGTATCGGCCGCGCCCGTACCCGCCTCCTTGGGGCCTTCAATGCCAAGGGATTTCTGGTAGTCCTCCTCATTGCCGATGAGGACGTCGGCGAATTCTGCCAGCCCTGTCATCACATCCTGCGCCTTGGCTCCGTAGTTCCAGAGCTTGGCCCGGAAGTTGAGATCGAATGAAATCTTTACGCCAGCTTTCCTGGCTGCCTCGCAGGCGGCGAAACAGGCGTCGGCGCCCTTGCGCGACACGGCTGGAGTAATGCCCGAGATGTGGAACCAGTCCGTTCCTGCCAGGGCCTTCTCCCAGTCGATATCCCGAGGCTCCACCTCGGCCAGGGCCGAGCCCGCCCTGTCGTAGATTACATTCGAGGCTCTCTGCATGGCCCCGTTTTCGAAAAAGTAGATGCCCATGCGTCCGGGCTTTACCGCTATGCTTTCGGTGTCCACGCCCTGGCCGCGCAGCTGCCGCAGGCACTCCCTCCCTATCTGGTTGTCGGGAAGCACGGAGATGAACCTCGAGGGCATGCCCAGCCGGGCGAGGGCCACGGCTACGTTTGCCTCGCTCCCGCCGAAGGTGGCTTCCAGGAAAGGGGATTGAAAAAGCCTCTCCTGGCCGGGCGACTTGAGCCTGAGCATTATCTCACCGAAGGTGGCAACCTTCATGCGTTTCCTCCTGGCAGTAAAATCGAAGGGGCCTGGAAACGCGACGCGCCCAAGCCCCGGGACGCGCTCCCCTTCCTAGAGAGCGACCTTTACCACGACCTTTTTTATCTCCCCCGAGTACCCAGGAGCGGAGAGGCATGGCCGATGCGCGTCTTCAGGGAAGAGCACGAGGGCCAGGCCCGGTTCCATCCTCATGGAAAAGCAGGGATTGGGATGGGGCGTGGCGTAGAACTCGATATCTGGCTTGTAGGGAACCGAAACCTCCAGCCCTCGCGCATCCCTCACTTCGATGATCTCGGCGCCCGAACTCAGCATTTGGATATCGAGGTAGTCCTTGTGGGTTTCGTAGCGCGCCTGATCCTCCGACTTGGCAGCGTAGGCCGAGACCAGGGCGTATACCTTGGTTCCGTCGATCTCGTGCTTGCCCGCTTCGAGATTTTTCCATGCGCCG
>DATCUA010000357.1:0-2138 GCA_036567645.1 Rectinemataceae bacterium
CGAGGTCTTCGGGGGGCGGGGCGGCGGGCCGGCCTTCGCATGCCCGCGTTCCCGCCGAGAGGAGAAAAGGATGGGGAAGACTGTAGCCTGCCCAGCCTCTGAGGGCATGGCAGTACCTCGTCTCAGCTCCCGACAGGGAGCGGATGAAGAGCTCTTCGTTCCATGATGCTTCTTCTTCATCGCCGAGATATGTCGCGAGTTCCTCAGGCAGGCGTGTCAGGTGCCTGCGCGCTTCGGCTGTGGAATTCAGGGAAAGATCGATGACGACGGAATGCCTCGATGCGAGGAGGATGCCGACTCTGAAGGGGTATACGGGAACGGCTGCCTCGTCGGGCTGGGCGGCATAGGATGTGCTTCCCAAAGCGGAAAGGAAAATGCCCAGGCGGGGGCTGTCGGGCATCGAGGCACCGAGCCGTCCTTCCCACGCTTCCAGGGCATCGAGTTCGGCGAAAACGCGTTCGAGGGTCCTCGCGGCCTCAGGCTCGAGTCCGGATTCATCCAGGAACCCGGATCTGAATTCGAAAAGAGTGCGCCTGAGAGCGGGAAAATCGCGCGCCGAGGATATGCGGCGGGCCGAGGCGCCAAGCTTGCGGAAGAACTCGCCTGGGGCTTGGTCATCCCGCGAGCAGAGCCTCAAGGTCGCCTCCCAGAGCCTGGGGTTCCCCCGAGGATCCATGGACAGCTCCGGCATGCTGTGCTTCTTCCCGAATCTGAGAAGGGCGGCCGCGGCGAAAGCCTCTTTCCAGGAAAAAGCGCCGGGGGAGAGAAGGGCGCGCAGGCTGGACAGAGACCAGCCATCGGCTTCCGCCGTCGAGATCGAGGAGAGGATGCGCCCGAAGGGCGAGTCCAGGAGCCGTTTGCCCGTCCTGAAGGCCACGGGCAGGCCGAACCTCCGCGAAAAAGACCGGAGATAGGCTTGGGTCAAGGGGTCGAGCCGAGGAACCAGTATGGAAAGATCCTCGGGTTGGGCGCCTTGATCCATGAGTTCCGCCAGCCTGGCGAAAGCCGAGTCCATTTCTTCCTGGGCGCTGGAAAAGCGTTCGGCCGTAAAGCCGATATCCGAGAGGAGTTTCTTGCCTTCGATGAGAGTGAGCCTGTTTTGCGAGAGGAGCGTATTCTTCCAGGCGTCGAATCCCGAGAAGAACTCCGGGCAGAATCCCAGCCAACGCCCTTTGGGAGGAAGGCGGGGAGGGATCCAGCTTTCTTCCTCCAGCCCATGGCGCTCCAGGAATCGCGAGTAATCGGCCTGGAGGATACGGTAGTCCTCGAGCAGTCCACCCGAGCGGTCTGGATGTTTTTCCGGCAGGCGGGCCAAGGCCCGGATGAGTCGGGGGAGGTCGGGGGGAAGGAGGGCGATTTGTTCTCTGAGAGCGTCGGTGGGGCTCAGGCCGGGAGGGGAAAGGCGCTTGAGGGGTAGCTCGCCCCGTTCTCCGCGGGCGAGTGCCGAATGGGCCCAGAGCAGCCTCAGGCTCGCGTCGGCGCGCGCTGGTCCGGTTTCCCCTTCGTCCTTGGCTCGGCAGAGGTTCAGGAAGCGGTCCCAGCTGAGGAACCTGTCCTTTTCGGCTACTGCGCTTTCATCGAGCCTCGCTACGGCCGATGCCCAGGAGTTGGCCGATGCCTGGGTTGGGAAGACGAACCGCCAGGAGGGATCAGGCAGGGCGTCCAGGAGGGCGTTCCCGACCGGGCAGGAGGCGAGATCCATGATGGGGAAAACTCCTGTCACGACCGCCCCGGGGCTTCCAAGGCCGCGATCAGTTTGTCCACGAGGTATTCAGACCCGGGCAGGGCCGCCGCCGCCGCGTCCCGTGTGGCAAGTATCTTGTCCAGGAATTCACTGGCGCCGTAAGGGGCTAGAGCGTCTGAAGGGCCATCGTGGCGGCTAATTGCCTCTTCTATGAGGGCGAAGGCTGGCCACAGCTCGAGCATGGCTTCGAAGCGCTCGGCGTTGAAATATACCTTGCCCTCCCAGCTGTTGATGCCGAGGGCGGCCGAGGCTTCCTGATCCTGCGCAGCCCAGCGCATGAGCTCGGCAGCGCGGGAACCAGGCCTGTCTTCGGGGCCGAAGGACATGGCGGTTTCGCGGGGGCGGGAAGCGAAGGCGAAGGCGAGGGCGTCTGCCTGGGTGCTGAGCATCTTCT
>DATCUA010000358.1:0-24136 GCA_036567645.1 Rectinemataceae bacterium
TCGCCAGCTTTTCCACAAGGGCTGAACCCTATTCCCGGCCAGGAATCACGGGAATGCTTCAGCTTCGCCGCGCCGGTTCCTGCGCGCCGGAATCGGCTTTTCAATCCCTGGAGAGTATCGCGCTCAGGAGTTCCCTCACCCGCGCCTGAAGGGGGAGGGCCTTTCCCGTTCCCTTCGCCCCGCCTTTACCCATGCTTTTGCCCTTGGGCGCCAGCTCTCCGAGGATTTTTTGGGCGAATAACTGAGCCTTGCGCACTAGTTCTACCGGACCGAGGGGATCGGAGTCCTCCAGGGCCTGGAGCACCTTCTTGGCCTTGCTGGGCGGCATGAGCGAGAAGAGCCTGTCGTGCGCCATGGGTGACATGGTCTGGAGCAAGGAAGCTATGAGCTTGGGATCCGCCTGGGCGAGGACGGATCGCAGAAGCTTGTCTTCGAGTTCGATGACGAGGAGGGATACGTCTTCTGAGAGGCTTTTATCCATGCCGTTTTCCCAGACGTTCTCCTGTATTTCCGCCGCCATCGCCGGGCTTTCCTCTTGGAGCGACTGGATGAGGGCGCGGAAAGCCTCCTGGGCATCTACGAGCTCGTCCGAAGAGAGCCTGGATAGGGAGGCCTCGATCTCCTCTTCGAGATAGAGGGATCCGAGCTCGTTCAAGCAGGCGCTCTCCATGGCCCGCACGGTTTCGCGCGGGCAGCCGGCGAGGGCGGCTGCGGCGAGCGATGGTCCTGCCAGCCGGTAGGCTCGGAAGAGGATGCCAGGATCCCCTGTCCTGGCCGCGAGAAGATCGGGCAAGTCCCCCGGGATGAGAAGATCGGATTCGGAGAGCCTTCGGGGCGAAGCCTGGGACTTCAGCCAGGCATCCACTTGCTCCTGCACGGAAAAACCCAGGTAGGCCGACATTGCCCTGAGCACAACATGCATTGGAGAATTCCTGAGGGCCATCTCCACGCCCGTCTTCAGCATTTGGGCTTCGCAGCGGTCTGCGGCTTCCCCGGCCCCGAGGAAGCCGCCTGCCGAAAATGCCACTTCCAGCCTTCCTGCGGGCGGAGGGGACGCGAGGAGGCCGAGGGAAAAGCCGAGGATGCGCTTTTTCGCTCCTTTCACGAAGGGAACGAGGGCTTCCTTGCCCCCCGAGCGATACGCTTTCAAACCCGAGCAAAAGGCGAAGGCGTCGAGGAGGAGGGAAGCCTTTTTCCTCTGCCCGAGAGAATAGATTCCCGCCCATGGTTCTGGGGGCGCAGCCTTGCCCCGGTTCGCTGTCGTGGGCTTGGAGCTTTCCTTGAAGACTCGATCCTGGGCTTCGAGGCTACCAAGGCGCCTGCAGAGAGCATTGACCATCATGGCCGTTCCCAGGCGGACTCGGATTCCAGGGATTCGAGGAGGCCGAGGGCGGCTTCGGCTCCGGCGTAGGGAGCGAGTTTGCGAGCCATCAGTTCGCGGGAATCGCCCGAGGCAAGGCAGAGCAGGGCTTCGGCACTGACGCATTGGGCGAGGAAATCGTAGCCCTCCAGGGCCGATGTGGCGAGGAAGATGGCGAGAATCTCCTCCAGGGCATCTGCCGAAACGCCTTCGGCCACGAGCTTGAGGCCGTAGGCCAATAAAGGATCGGACTGCGCGTTCTGCTGGAGTCCCCCTATCCCCTGGGACCTGACGGCATCGCCCAAATCCAAGAGGGATCGCACGAGCGGAATGAGTGCGGCTTTTTCCTTGGCCTTGCAGGAGAGGCGTTTCGTCAGCTCGGCGTTCCAGAGGATCATCGTGCGCTCCCTATATTTATTCTATCTGGCTTTTTCACACTATATTTTCGCTTCGGCTCGATGGCAATGCGCCTCGAGCATTCTGAACAGCCTTTCCGCGCAAAAATGAGATCCGAAGGCTTCGACCTGGACAGTGTGTAGTACCCATCTGCCCATCCCGAGGTTGCGCGCGAGCTCGTCTATGGCAGGAAGGAGGCTAGGCCTCAGGCTGAAAACCAGGGGGCCGGGATGCGTCTTCAGGAGCAAGTCGAGATAAGGGCGCAATCCGCCCGAATCCTCGAGTTCCAATGGCCCGAGCTCGTCGACGATGATGGGTTTCGCCTGCCTCGCGTGCGCTTCCCGTAGGCGTTCTCCAGCCCAGGCGAAGGCTCCCTCATCAAAGCTGAATGGTATGGAGGATGAGGGTCGCGAAGCGAGTAGAACCGATCTGCCCGATTCCATATCCCTGAAGAATATCCGCACAGGGAAGCCGAGCGCATCTCTCGAGTTCTCCTCGATGATCGCGCAAGGGTTACATCCCGGCTTGTTCATAAGACGCCATAGTTCCGAGAGGCAGGTGGTCTTGCCCGAAGAGCGGGCGCCGATGGCGAGGTAGAGATGGGCCATGGCCCATTTTCGGGCAAGCGTATAGCCGTGTCCAGACCGAGAGAAAGAGCATCGTGCCAGGATTTGGGCGACCATGGAATTATGGATGCGGAGCAATCGACCAATTTCTAAAAAATGTAAACGATTTCACTTGACATTCGGCGACATGCTGCGATATGTTTCTAACAAAGAAAACGGTTTGGCGCCGGCGGCGAAACGGCGCTATGCCATTCCTTTTGGCGGCAGAGCCGCCGAGAGCCTTCCGGGGTTAGCCTCCTTCCCCGGGAGGCTCTTTTATTCTATACTCCGCTTCCATGGATATACGCGATTTCGATGCCTGGTGCAGGTCCTTCCTCGGCATTGAAGCCCTTTCTTCCATAGACGATTCTCTGAACGGAATACAAGTCGGCACTCTGCGTCCGATAAAGAAAGCGGCATTCGCCGTGGACGCCTGCGCGGAGACCATGCGCAGGGCCGCGGCCCTGGGGGCCGACATGCTTTTTGTCCATCACGGGCTGTTCTGGGGCAGGCCCGAGCGCATCGAAGGGCCCCTGCTCGAGAGGCTCAAGATCCTCCTTGGCGCCGAACTGGGGCTCTACGCCTGCCATCTGCCCCTGGACATGCACCCCGAAGTAGGCAACAACGCCGTTCTTGCCAACAGACTCGGCCTCCAGGACCGCAAGCCTTTCGGGCGATATCACGGCGTGGACATAGGCGTGTCGGGCAGGTTGCCCGAGGCTCTGGACCTCGATGAGATCCTCGACAAGATCCTTCCCGGCTCGGGCAAGCCTCGAGCTATCCTTCCTTCGGGAAAGGCCAGGATGAAAACCGTGGCCATAGTGTCAGGGGGAGCGCCTTTCGAGTCGCTCCAGGCCATAGGGAAAGGCATAGATCTCTATATCACGGGCGAGCCTTCCCACTCGGTCTACCATCTCGTGGTGGAGAGCGGATTGGATTTCATAGCCGCGGGTCATTACGCAACCGAGGTCTGGGGAGTGCAAGCCGTAGCCGCCAAGGCCGCTTCCGAACTGGGCATCGAGGCGGAGTTCATCGATCTGCCCACGGGGCTTTGAAGTGGAAGCGCGTGAAGATAACGAGGGAAAACCTCGATCCTCCTTGGCCAGGAGGCTGCTTCCCGTGATTCTGGCATTGGGCGGCATAGGTTTGGCCGATCAGCTGACCAAGGCCTGGGTGCTCAAGACCATTACCTTGAACAGCGTAGGTTTCAGGTTCTGGGGCGACTTCCTCTGGATCGTCCACACGAGGAACCTCGGCATAGCCTTTTCCATCGGCGACGGACTGAACGGCGTCTTGAGGACAGGCCTGTTCATCATCCTGCCCTTGATCTTCCTCGTCCTGGCGGTCCTGTACTGCGCGCGCTCCAAGGATATGACGGGCTTTCAGCGGCTGGCGATATCCATACTGGCTGGCGGCGGCTTCGGCAATCTCATCGATAGGATCCTGCGGCCCGATGGAGTCGTCGATTTCATCTCCTTCAAGTTCTATGGCATCCTGGGAATGGAGCGCTTTCCCACCTTCAACGTGGCGGATATGTGCATATCGGTCGGGGCCGTGCTCGTCCTCCTCTCGGGACTCGGCTTGGAATGGGGGAAGAAAGATGGGAAAAGGGACTAGGGCCGCCATTTTCATGGCCGCGGCTTCCCTGGGCAACATCGTCGTCACGGGCCTCTTTTTCGCGATCCTGCTCTGGCTCTATTCTGTCAGCCTGGCCAAGATCCTTCCCGCCCAGGCCATCGTGTGGGTTCTCATGGTCTGTTTTGTCCTGAGCATGATAGGAACCGTTCTCGTGTACCGTAAGGTTCTCGCCACGCTCAGGAAGGACGGCAAGCTGGACAGATGGCTGGGCTTCAAGCCTGGCCGCTAGGAGCGATCATGGCTAATGCTCTGAAAAGACTCGAAGCCCTCGGGGTGTCGGTTCCTGAAATCCTCTTGCCCGCCAAGGGGGTGGATCTCCAGGCCTGGTCGGTCGTGGCCTGCGACCAATACTCCTCGGAGCGAGAATACTGGGAAGGCGTGGCCCGGCGCGTGGGCGATAAGCCTTCCACCCTCAAGCTCATCTTCCCCGAGTGCTATCTGGAAGATGGGGACAAGGCGGCTAGGATTCGCGCCATCCAGCGGACCATGGAGGAGTATCTCGAGTCGGATCTCCTCGTCTCCCAAGGCCAGTGCCTTGTTCTCGTCGAGCGCACCACGCCTTACGAGGCCACGCCGCGGCTGGGCATCGTGCTCGCCCTCGACCTGGAGAAATACGCCTATGGCTCCGGTTCGAAAAGCCTCGTGCGGCCTACCGAGGGCACAATCGTCGAGCGCCTCCCTCCCCGGATGGAGATCCGCCGCTCAGCCCCCCTGGAGCTGCCCCACATCATGGTCTTGATCGATGACCCACGGAGGAGGGCCATCGAGCCCATCTACGAAAAGAGGGCCTACCTGCCGAAGCTCTACGATTTCGAGCTTCAGGGCGGGGCAGGGAGGCTACGCGGCTGGAAGGTGGATGGGGAAGCCCATCTTTCCGCCCTTGCCGATGCGCTGGAATCCCTGGCCGATCCTTTCGCCTTCAAGGCCGCCTACGGATCCGAGGAAATTCTCCTCTTCGCCGTGGGAGACGGCAATCACTCGCTCGCTACGGCCAAGGCCATCTGGGAGGAGATAAAATCGGCCAATCGAGGCCAAGACGACCTGGCTGCCCTCATGGAATCCCATCCGGCGCGGTACGCCCTGGTTGAGCTACTCAATGTGTACGACGAAGGCCTGCCCTTCCACCCCATTCACAGGATCCTTCTGAACGTGGACGAGGCCGAAGTCCTTGCGGCTTTCGAAGCCGCCGGCGCCTCGATCAGCCGCCAACCCAGGGCGGCTTCGGCCTTCGCAGCCTGCGACGCCGCGGCCGAACCAGGATCGGGCTGGCCTGGCCACACAGCCGCCTACCTGGGCCCAAGCGGTTGCGGACTCCTCACCTTCCCCGAACCCGGGTCTCCGCTCGCCGCGGGAAGCTTCCAGGCAGTCCTGGATGCCTTCCTCTCGACCCATCCCGCGTCATCCATAGACTATATCCATGGATCCGGGAGCCTCGAGGCCCTCTCCATGAAGCGCGGCTCGATGGGACTCTACCTGCCGCCCGTGGACAAGGGTTCCTTTTTCCGCACTGTCATAGAGAAGGGCGTCATGCCGAGGAAGACTTTTTCCATGGGGGAGGCGCCGGAAAAGCGGTTCTATCTCGAGGCGCGGAGGATCCGGCCTCGAGAATAGCGAGAATAGCGGGAAAAGGCTCTTCGGCATCTCCTCGGGCTTAGGCGCAGGAGCTTGCCTTGACATGGCCTGGAGCCGTGGTAGGATAGAAACGCCTTTCGGCCCGCGGATCGGGAGGCGCCCAATCCTCTCCCGCCCTCAGGAGGCTCTCATGCTCATCCTTCTCGCCGACGCTTTCGCCCCGGACCTACCAGGGAGGCTCTCCGCGTATGGAGAAGTCAGTTCCGACATGGCGCGGCTCGGCGAAGCCGAAATACTCATCGTCCGCTCGAAGACCAAGGTCAACGCCTCCATGATGGACGCAGCCCCCAAGCTCAAGTACATCATCCGAGGCGGAGTGGGCGTGGATACGATCGACGTGGAGTATGCCAAGGCAAGGAAAATCCTCGTGGACAACACGCCCGAGGCCTCGAGCGTGGCCGTGGCCGAGCTGGCCTTCGCCCTCATGCTGGCCCTGCCCAACAGGATAGTCCTGGCCGATTCCTCCATGAAAGAGGGCAAGTGGCTCAAGAAGGAACTGGAGCGCACCGAGCTGGCGGGCAAGACCTTGGGGCTCATAGGCATGGGCCGCATAGCGCGCGAGGTGGCCATCCGGGCCAAAGCCTTCGGTATGAGGGTTGTCGCCGTCGACAACAAAGTGCCAAGCTCGGAGTACGCCGAGATGATGAGTTTCGGGGAAGTACTCGAAGCGGCCGACTATATAAGCATCCATACGCCCCTGACGGAACAGACGAGAGCCATGTTCAACGCCGCCACCCTCTCGAGGATGAAGCCCGGCGCCCGCCTCATCAACACGGCCCGCGGACAGGTGGTAAACGAGTCCGACGTGGCCGCGGCTTTGAACTCCGGAGCCCTGGCCGGCTACGCGGCCGATGTCTACGAAAAGGAGCCTCCCGAGGGCTCACCCCTGCTCTCCGCACCCAATACGGTATTCACGCCCCATCTCGGGGCTTCAACCGAAGAGAACCTCCTCCGGCTCGGCGATAGCATAGAACGCCGCGTAAAATCCTACGTATCCCGCTGAGGGAAGGGAGCGAACATGAAACGTGTCGTCAATTTCAATGCGGGTCCGGCCGCCATGCCCATGGACGTGCTTCAGACCGCCCAGGCGGAGATGCTCGATTGGCAAGGCACGGGCATGTCGGTCATGGAGGTGTCCCACCGCTCCAAAGAGTATGAAGCCATGCACAACGAAGCCCAGGAACGCTTCCGCCGGCTTGCGGGCATGGGGACGGACTGGAAGATCCTCTTCCTCACCGGAGGCGCCTCCACGCAGTTCTTCATGGTTCCCATGAACTACCTCTTCGATGGTCGCAAAGCGACCTATCTGGTAACTGGCACCTGGGCGAAGAAAGCGCTCAAGGAGGCCAAGCGCTTCGGCGCCTGCGACGCTTCGAGCACGGAAAATCCCGACGGCACATTCAACCGCATCCTAGAGCCTTCCGAACTGAACATCGACCCCGATTCCACCTACGTCCACATGACCAGCAACAACACCCTCTTCGGAACCCAATGGAGTACATTCCCCGACACGGGAGCCGTCCCCCTGGTCTGCGACATGTCGAGCGACATCTTCTCCAGGCCCTTCCCGGCGGATCGCTTTTCCCTGATCTATGCCGGAGCCCAAAAGAACCTCGGGCCCTCTGGCGTCACGGTCGTGGCAGTCCGGGATGACTTTTACCAGAAGGCGATCGAGGCTTCCAGGGTTCCCACCATGCTCTCCTACCGGACCCATGCCGAGGAGAACTCGCTCTACAACACGCCACCGTGTTTTTCCATCTATATTCTCAACCTCACCCTGAAGTGGCTCGAGAATCTGGGCGGCCTCGAGGCGATGGCTTCCATCAACGAGGAGAAGGGCAGGATCGTCTATGGGGCGATTGACGGCTCCGACGGCTACTATCGCTGCCCTGTTGCCAAAGGATCCCGTTCCAGGATGAACGTCGTCTTCAGGCTGAGGGACGAGGCGCTGGAAGATATCTTCGTCAAGGAAGCCAAGGCCGCGGGTATCGTAGGCGTGAAGGGCCACAGGTCCACCGGGGGAATACGCTTCTCCATGTACAACGCCAACCTTGTAGAAAGCGCCAAGACGGCCGCGGGCTTCATGGAGGATTTCCGAAGGAAGCATCCCTGAAGTCCATCGCGGGGCGGGAGTGGTCGAGGGAAAGACTCGATCCTTGAACCGCCCCGGTTTTTAATCTGGGCGCCTGCGTTTTCGCAGAGAATAGAATGCAATTTTTTTTGTAATCTATCTCGAAATATCCTAGACTTCCTACTATCACATGAAGCAGGAGGAATTCTATGAAAGCCAATAAAGCTTGGCTCGCCCTCGCCGTGCTTCTGATGGCCTTCATGGCTGTCGGTTGCGACCTCATCTTCGGCGCCCTCTTCAAGCTCGTCGGCGATTGGACAGTCGAGTACACATGGAGCGGATACGGCACGGGCACGATGTCGATGAGCTTCTATGCCGACGGAACGTTCTACACGGACGAATCCCAGGGCGGATACTGGGACCAGGACGGACTGGAGGTGGGGTGGACCTATACGATCGGAGGCAACGCCGTCTACTCCGGAGAACTGGACTTCGGTGGCTCCACCATGTCGGGCACCATGTACGATCCAGATGGAGGGTCCGGAACCTGGTCGGGCTATAAGACGGGCTCTCGCTCCCTCGGCAAGGCACCAGTCAAGGAAGGACCCACGGGAGGCTCCGCGGACTGAAACGGAAGCGGAAGGTCGATACCCTAGCGAGAACGGACAAGAGGCCGCCTGGATGGGCGGCCTCTCGTATTCATGGTATCCGTCGGCTCGCGCGGAGTCAGAAGGGCGGGTATCTTCGGAAGGCGGGGATCAGAAGGGCAGGGCGTGGGGCATGCCAAGCTTTTCCTTGACTGCCCTGAATGCATTCTTGAGCGGCTCGTTGAAGGGAACGCCCTTGTCTTTCCTGTAGAGCCATACCTCGTGCTCTTTTTCGCCGGGCGTCCAGATGCGCTGGGCTCCCGGTGCTTTCTTGGAGGCGCGGAGTTGCCGGCTGATCTCCCCCACGTGGTGCTTGAAGGCCTCCAGGTCGCAGAAGGCCTCGACCTTGATGGCGAGGAAGGAGTGGCCTAGCTCGATGGGGCAGGGTTTTCCGTCCTTTCCCACGCCCATGAGGGCCTTCATGAAGTTGGCCTGGGAGAGGGCGGAGGAGAGGAGTTCCACCACCATGGCATTCCCGTAGCCCTTGTAGCCGCCAAGATCCTCGCCCAGGCCGCCCAGGGGGGTCAGCGCGGCCTTGTCCTTGGTGAGGTCGATGAGCACCTGGTGGGTGTCGTGCCGATACTTGCCGTCCTCGCCGATGACCCAGCCGTCGGGCAGGTCCTTGCCGAGCCTGTCGTAGAGCTCGATCTTGCCGCGCTGGGTGACCGAGGTGGCGTAGTCGGGCATGAAGGGGAAGGCTTCGTCCGAGGGCATGCCCCAGGTCATGGGATTGGTGCCGAGCATGGGTTCCACGCCCCAGGTGGGCGCTATGGATGGCCTGGCCGATGTGGTTGTCATGCCGATCATGCCGCGCTCCACGGCCATGTTCACATAATAGAAGGCCGCTCCATAGTGGGTCGAGTTCCGTACCGCCGTCATGCCGAGGCCGTATTTGTCTGCCTTCTCTATGGCCATGTCCATTGCGCGCTTGGCTATGTAGTGGCCCATGCCGTTGTGTCCGTCGATCACGGCTGTAGTCGGGGATTCCTTCACGATTTCGAAATTGGTTTTCGGAAGCTGGGTGCCCGCCCATATCCTGTCGAGATAGATGGGCTTGAACCGCCCCACTCCGTGGGAATCCACACCGCGTTTGTCGGCAGCGATGAGCACATTCGCGCAGACGGCCGCCTCTTCGGGGGGCACGCCTATGGCTATGAAACCATCGCGCATAAAGGCTTCCACTTCGTCGAAACTCCACCAGGTTACGGAATCGCTCATCGGACACTCCTTGGCCAAGGGCGCGATGCGCCCCGGATTATCTTCGTGCCCGGTCAGTGTAGTCCTATTTCACCCGATTGGCAAAGGGAAACGCTCAGCTAACCGCCTGGCGCGCGATGTCAGGCCTCGACTTTGAGCACCTCGGTTATCGCCTTCTGGAACGCCGACTTGGGGAGGGCGCCCATGGCCATCTGGGGCTGGCCTTCCTTGGGGATGAAAAGAATCGAAGGGATGCTCTGTATGCCGAAAACGGCAGAGAGTTCCTGTTCCTTGTCGGTGTTGACCTTATAGATCGCAACCTTCCCCTCGTAATCCTTGGAAAGGGATTCTAAGATGGGAGCCACCATCTTGCAGGGACCGCACCAATCCGCGTAGAAGTCGATAATCGCGGGGAGTTCTCCCGAGTATGACCATTCTTTGCTTTTCTCGTAATCGAATACCTTGGCTTGAAAAGCGGCTTTATCGAGATGTTCAACCATAATAGTCTCCTTATATAATAAATATAATATATATAATCGTGTTCTAAGGCAAACCCCGCACCGAAGTGGATACGCCTGGATGCGTAGCCCGCCGAAGCCTTGGCCCGCCAGGGTTCTTCCTTCCTGCCCGAGCCTAGGGAATAGTATATACTACGCGCATACGCAGGCGGAGGTGTCAGATGAAAACCGTGGCCCGGGTTGATTTGGAATCGGTAATGGGAAGCCTTCCTCCCAAGAGGGGATTCGAACCCGGCATTCGGAGGGCGCCAAGGCGGGAAGCCGACCTGAGCCCAGAGCAAGAACGCCTGGCCCTGGCCAACGCCCTTCGCTACGTGCCCCCCGCCTGGCAGAAGACTCTAGCGCCGGAATTCCTCCAGGAGCTGAGGGAGAGGGGCCGCATCTATGCCTACAGGTTCAGGCCGGAAGGCAGGATACAGGGCCTCCCCATTGACTTCTACCGAGGCGCGTGCATCGAGGGAAGAGCCATTCGGGTGATGATCGACAATAACCTCGATTTCGATGTAGCCCTGTATCCATACGAGCTCGTCACCTATGGAGAGACAGGTCAGGTCTGCCAAAACTGGATGCAGTACCGCCTCATCTGCCGCTATCTCGAACTGGTGGATCATGATTCCACTCTCGTTGTCGAGTCGGGCCATCCCCTGGGCCTCTTTGCTTCACACCCCCTTGCGCCCAGGGTCATCATAACCAATGGTCTCATGGTAGGCATGTTCGACAACCAGAAGGATTTCAACCTCGCGGCTGCCCTCGGTGTGGCCAACTATGGCCAGATGACGGCAGGCGGCTGGATGTACATAGGCCCCCAGGGCATTGTCCATGGGACGTATAACACACTTCTCAACGCAGGCAGGCTCAAGCTCGGCATAGGGCGGGACGGGGATCTGGCGGGAAAGCTCTTCGTGTCCTCTGGCTTGGGTGGGATGTCGGGAGCGCAGGGCAAGGCCGCCGTCATCGCTGGGGCCGCGGCCATAATTGCCGAAGTGGACTCATCGCGCATCGAGACGAGATTTACCCAGGGATGGGTGAGCTGCGTGGCGGAATCGATGGACGAGGCTTTCTCCCTCGCCCTCTCCGCGGCCTCGGCTAAAAGGCCCATTGCCGTCGCCTACCATGGCAATATCGTCGACCTTCTCGAAAAAGCCGTCGCCGATTCCATCCATATCGACCTGGTTTCCGACCAGACGAGCTGCCACGCAGCCTACGACGGGGGCTATTGCCCGGTCGGCTTGAGCTTTCCCGAGCGTACAGAACTCCTCGCCCGGGACAGAGAGGAGTTCAAGCGCCGGGTGGATGCCTCTCTGCGGCGCCACATTGCGGCCATCAGAAGCCTCGTTCGGCGCGGCGCGTATTTCTTCGACTACGGAAATTCCTTCCTCAAAGCCGTCTTCGATGCCGGGGCTCGCGAAGTGTCGAGGAACGGAGTCGATGAAAAAGATGGATTCATCTACCCGAGCTATGTCGAGGATATCCTCGGCCCCGAGCTTTTCGATTACGGCTACGGGCCATTCCGCTGGGTGTGCCTCTCCGGCAAGCCCGAGGACTTGCGCAAGACGGACGAGGCGGCCATGGAATGCATCGACCCGGGCAGGAGGGGGCAGGACAAGGACAACTGGATTTGGATCAGGGACGCGAAGAAAAACTCCCTCGTCGTGGGAACGCAAGCCCGCATCCTCTATCAGGATGCCCTCGGGCGCACGAAGATAGCTTTGAAGTTCAACGCCATGGTACGCGAAGGCGCCGTGGGCCCCATCATGCTGGGACGCGACCACCACGACACAGGAGGCACCGACAGCCCATTCCGGGAGACGAGCAATATAAAGGACGGATCCAACATCATGGCGGACATGGCTGTCCAGTGCTTTGCTGGGGACGCGGCCCGGGGGATGAGCATGGTGGCCCTCCACAACGGGGGAGGAGTGGGGGTGGGCAAGGCCATCAACGGCGGATTCGGCCTCGTCTTAGACGGATCGGAGCGGGTGGACAGGATACTCCAGATGGCCATGCCCTGGGATGTCATGGGCGGGGTGGCGAGAAGATCCTGGGCGAGGAATCCCCACGCTGTAGAGACTTGCGCCGAATTCAATGCTGAATCGAGGGAGATCGGCTTCATCACTATGCCCGAGCCCCTGGACGAAACGGCTATCGACAGTGCTTTCGAAAGCGAGGCTCGTGTATGCGATGCACTCGCAGGCAAAGCCCTCCGAGGCCGATCCTAGCCGAGGAGGCGATCCACCCGCGCTTTGAGCCGTAGCATCTCTTGGCGGGTGGAGATGACAAAGGAAGACTCTTCAGGCTTGCCGAGCACGGATTCCATCTCTGCTTTCGACCTGAAGGTGCTTTTCCTGAATGGATTGTCCCAGTCTTTGGCTCGACTCTCCAGGACTCTCGTCCCCACCATGTCTGCCAGCTTTCCCAGTTCTCCTAAGGCGCGGGCCAAGCCATCGGCTCCTGGACCGCGATGCCCCGGCGAGGGGTAGAGCCAACCGAGGACTGACCAGGCGTAATCCAGGCGATCTTGGCGATACAGAGCCGAAAGCTCACCATACGCCTCGTGCACCGACTTCCAGCTAGGGCAGTCGCCCGAAGATATCCTCGAGAGGAGCTCGGTCACCCGGGGTTCCCAGACGAGGAGGCCGCCCAGGTTCTCCCAGCGCGCATCGATGCCGGGGCCTGTCCTTCCCTCGAGCTCTCGAGCCGACTCTTCCATGCGAGCCAGCCCGGATTCCGCGTCTGAGGCGGGTCGCGGTAGGGCGATGCGGTTCAAAATCTCATTGCCCGCGAACCAGAGGAGCATTTCCCTGTAGGCGGCCCAAGCGCGGGCAGGCTTTTTGATGATGCATCCCCGAGATGAGTTTTCAAGACCAGGGGCTTCAACCTCGAAGCCCAGAGAGCTCCGGGCTGCCTGAAGGAGCTTTTTCCCTTCCTCGGCTGCCTCCGTATCCGGGGCGCCCGCTGCTGTGCCTACTAGCTTTTCGAGGAGGCCGATGGCCGAGATCATTTCGGCTGCAGTATCGGGCGCGAAGGGGGAATACTCGAAGGCCCTGCCCTTGTCGGGCCTCAGGTCCCTCGCCTTGAACTTGGCCTCGTTGCGCATGAGGGCGTACATGTTGCCTGTCCACCAATATGCGGGACTCACCAGCAGCCTGTCCCGGGCGTAATCGTTGTCGATGAGGCTGAAGGGAAAGGGGATGTCGAGTTCGAATCGGTAATCGCCTTTGGCGAGAAGGCAGAAGGAGGCGAACCGTGACGAATGCTTCAGGGAAGTGCAGAGCCCGGGCCAGAAGCCGCGGCCGGCCTCGATCTCCCCATCGGGTGCCCGAGAATTGTGATTGGAACCAACGGTGGCGCCGGCGGCCATGTTGGACTGGCCTTTTACGAGGCTCGCTATCAGGAAACTCGTGTTGTGGTGCTGCTCGTGGGCGGGGAAGATCAGGTTGTTGAGGATTTCGCAACATGAAACGGTGGAGTTTTCGCCCAAGACGGAATGGATGAGCCTGGCTCCGTACTTGAGGGATGAGTTGTCGCACATGACGAAGCGCACGGCCTTGCATCCATAGAAGATCTTGCAACCGTATCCCACGATGCCGTTGACCATTTCCACGCCTTCTCCGATCTGGGTCCGGGCGGTCTCGCGCGAATTGATGCTCAGGTTTTTGAGCTTGTTCGCCCCCTTGATGTAGGCGCTTTCCCCAATGGCCACATCCTTGATCACGCCGTTGGACTTGAGCACCGAGGCTGGGCCTATCGTACCGTACTTTCCCCTGCGGGAGTCGAAGGCCGAGTCCGTCATCGACTTGAAACGGGCCATGAGGGCAGGATTCTCCCTATGCCTCGCCCAGAGGTAGGCGTCGGCGCAGTTCATCCCGTCGAAGGGATGTATGGTCCTGCCTCCTGCCTCGTTCATGACATCGATCCCTATTCTCAGATCCTCGGCTTCGCCCTTTACCAGGCAGCCCCAACCGAACTTGGCGTGGTTGGAGGCGTGTATCTCGGCGTTGTCAATGAGGATGCAATTGTTTCCAATGATGTAATGAGCTATATAGGAACAATTTACGATGACGCAGTTGTCGCCGATGTCGCAGGCTATGATCCGCGAATTGGAAATGCCGGCCTGAAGGTGGAGATCGTGGTGTTCCAGAGACACCCTATCGAGCCTGCCAAGGCGCACGAGACCGGAGAAAGCGTTGTTGTGCACGAGCTCGGGCGTGAATGGATCCGAAACGAGGAAAAGCGACCAGTCCGAGCATGTGTTGTGGTTTCGCACCAAGGTCTCCAGCTCGAAGGGGCTGAGCTTCCTGTACGCGCCGGGATCGGAGCCGAGAGTCTTGAGCTGGGCGTCTCGTATCGAGTATTCGTCCTGGCCGGGCTCGAGGTAGGAATGCGGCACGAAGCCGATGCCCACTTCGATATCGCAACTCACCTTAATATCGTTCATCATGGCTTGAGTATCGGACAGGGAGGCTCCGTCCGCAAGGCCGGGCCGGGACAGCCGAAGCATCCAGGGAGCGGCCAGCCTAGCCCCCTTGACCAAGGAGCAGCATTTTCGACATCGTACTGCCATGGATACGGCTGAATCATCCATGCTGGACAGCTACCTCAGCGACTCGGAAAAACAGGCGCTCGAGCTGTTCCGCGAGATGGTCTCGGAGACCGGCTCTGCACGATACGCCAAAGCCGCGGCTCTCGCCGACCTCATAGGAAATCCGGGGGAATTCGCCTTCTACCTCACCTGTAGCGAGGATCAACGCCTCATCCGCACCTTCCATCTCCTCAGAGTGTTCAGAGAAAATGTCGAGCTTCTCGTCCACAAGACCTGGGCGAACGAATCCGACGAGAAGGCGAACGAGATCCTCTTCGACGATCTGCGCATCTTCGTTGAAGACTTCAGGGCTCAGAGGATGGCTTCCGCCTTCAGGCGCTTCGTCAATATAGCCAGGGCCATCCCGACTCTCTTCTTCGGTTCGGCCGGCAGGGCTCCCGATTTCCTTGAGTACGCCTTCAGGATCGATCCCAAATTCGGCCTCTTCTTCTGGTATGTTGGTGAGCTGGAAAAGCAGATGCGCCTTCCCGCCGAGCAATTGACCGACCGGGAAGGGCTTTTCTGGATCGAAACCCTCCTGGGAGCCTATATACTCTCCTGCTTCTAAAGCGGAACCTATCAGAGCTGAACCTATCCGCCCCAGGGTGTCCTTTCTCCCGATTGAAGCGTTTACCGCCTATTCGCGCGTGTATCCATTGAAGGAGCAGCGGCTTCGTTTATACTTCAACCCGAGGCTGGCGCATGCAGCCCTCAGGCGAGGGGAAAAAGTATATGGCCACGCAAGCGGATCGCGAGCGCGATTGCGAGCTCAAGCTCTGGGATTCTGGCTACGAGCTGCTCGACATCGGCAGGGATTTTTCCTCTGAGGAGCATGTGTACTATATCCTCGAGCGTTCGAACGGCTCGCTCGCCATGGAAAGGCTCCTCACCCTTGACGATGTCGAAGGCTTCATATCGGCGCTGAACTGAAACACGGCATCCTAGCGGAACTCGGGCAACCGTCGGCCTAGCCGCGATCCGGCTTCGCGACGATCCCTTCGCTCCATTCCGGTTTCGTAGCCTAGCGCGAAACCTTGGGCTGGAAGTGGGAGAATTCCATGGAAAAGGAGGCCCTGCCCTGGCTCACCGAACGTAGGGATGTGGTAAAGCCGAACATGGTGGATAGTGGCGCCTCGGCATGGACGATCTCCGTCGTCGCCTTGGAATCCGAGCCATGGATGAGTCCGCCCCTTTGCGAGACGAGGCTCATGACCTCGCCCATGAAATCCTTGGGCGTCAGGATGTCCACCTTCATGATGGGCTCGAGAAGTACCGGGCCGGCCGCCCTGCACGCCGAATCGTAGGCCATGTTGGCACAGGCTTCGAAGGCGAAGGGCGTGGAGGATAGCTCGTCATACTCGATCCCTACGAGGCTTATCCCTATGTCGACAGCCGGATACCCGAATTGGATGCCCGAACTGAACGCGGATGTTATGCCCCGCTCCACTGCGTCGAAAATCTCCTCGGGCACCTGGGGAGCGCGGACCGCTTTCTTGTACTGGTTGCCCGTGCCCCGCGCCAGGGGTTCGGCCTTCAGTGTGAGGGCGGCCACATTCTCCTTGCCCGCCAGTACCCTGCGGTATTCTTCCCTGTGCTCCGCCGTCCTGGTGATGGACTCGCGGTAGGTCACCTGGGGATTTCCCACCTTCGCCTGAACCTTGAAATCCCTGATCATCCTCGTGACGAGGACATCGATATGGAGCTCGCCCATGCCAGAGATGACGAGCTGGCCCGTCTCCTCGTTGTCCTTGGTGGCGAAGGTGGGATCTTCGCGCGAAAGGATTTCCAGCGTGTCCTTGAGCTTTTCCCGGTCCGAGAGGGTCTTGGGCTCGATGGAAACCGAGATGACGGGTTCGGGAAAGTGCATCTTCTCCAGGAGGACGGGCCAGCCTTCCGTGCCTATAGTGTCGCCTGTCTGGGCGCTCTTCATGCCCACGAGCACGGCTATGTCTCCTGCTTCGGCGCTTTCCAGGGGCTCGCTCTTGTTGGCGTGCATGCGCATGAGGCGGGTGATGCGTTCCCTTTTCTTCTTGGACACGTTATAGACGACGCTGGCGTTGTGGATCGATCCCGAGTACATCCGAACGTAGCACAGGGGGCCCGCTTCCCTATCCCACTGCACTTTGAAGACCAGGCCGAGGGGATATCCGGAGGCTTTGCATGGCACCTCTATCTCCTCTTCCTTCTTGGCATGGAAGGCCTTGGCCGGCTCTACCTCGTCGGGGGCAGGCAGGTAGTCCACGACAGCGTCCAAGAGGGGCTGGACGCCCATGTTCCGCCGCGAGGCCCCGCAGAGCACCGGCACGAGCCCCCGCTCGATGCAGACCCTGCGCAACTCCGAACGGATCAGGCTGTCGGGTATGTCCTGGCCTTCCAGGTAGAGGCCGGTGATGGCGTCTGAGTGGGCCGACAGGGCGTCGACGAGGCTTTCCCTCCGGGACTTGAGTTCGGCTTGGCGCTCGGGAGCCACCTCCGTTATCCGCATTTCGTGGCCATCCTCGTCCCAGCGAATCTCCTTGCGCATGACGATGTCGAGTACGCCCTCGAAGCCGCCCTCCTTGCCGATGGGGGCGTTCACGGCCACGGGAAAGGCTCCGAGCTTGGCCTCCATGTCCTCCAGCACCGCGTCGAAATCCGCGCCCATGCGATCCATCTTGTTGATATAGGCTATCCGGGGCACGCGGTATCGATCGGCCTGGTGCCACACGGTCTCAGACTGGGGCTCCACCCCGCCCACAGCGCAGAAGACCGCAACGGCTCCGTCGAGGACCCTGAGGGATCTCTCCACCTCGGCGGTGAAATCCACATGTCCGGGCGTGTCTATGATGTTGATCTGGTGTTCTCGCCAATACGTGGTCGTGGCCGCGCTCTGGATGGTTATCCCCCGCTCCTGCTCCTGGTCCATCCAGTCCATGGTAGCTTCTCCATCGTCCACCTCTCCCAGCTTGTAGGTCTTGCCGGAGTAATAGAGGATTCGCTCCGTCGTGGTGGTCTTGCCGGCGTCTATGTGAGCCATGATGCCGATGTTTCGTGTCCTGCGCAGGTCCATGGAATGCTCCGGAAAAAGGGATATGCCAGGCGACACTATATACGGATAGAGCCCGAGGTTTCAATCGAGGGATAGAGCCGCTGCCTGGCCTCTCGCCGACTCCTTGCAACGCAAGCGCTTTACCTTCTATAACATTGTCGTGAAAAGAGTAGAATTGCTCGCGCCCGCCGGTTCGCCCGAGGCGCTGGACGCCGCCCTTTCCGAGGGCGCCGATGCCGTGTACCTCGGCTTGCGGAGCTTCAACGCGCGCATGCGAAGCGCCAACTTCGCCTTCAACCAGTTCGAAGCCGCCCTCCAGGCCGCCCACGCCCTCGGGAAGAAGATCTACGTGACGGTGAACACCGTCTTCGAGGAGAGGGAGGCCGACAGGCTCTACCAGCTTCTCCAGCTCCTGGACAGGCTGAAGGCGGACGGGATCATCGTCCAGGATCTGGGCGTCCTCAAGATGGCCAAGGACAATTTCCCTAGCCTGGCCCTCCACGCTTCGACCCAGATGAACGTGTCCTCCTCCCGGGGATGCAACTTTCTCTCCCGGACCGGTTTCAAGCGCGCTGTCCTGGCGCGGGAACTCTCCCTCGACGAAATCAAGGCTGTGCGTCAGAGCACGAGCCTGGAACTGGAGGTCTTCGTCCACGGGGCCCTCTGCGTGTCGGCCTCGGGGCTCTGCCTTTTTTCCTCCTATCTGGGTGGGAAAAGCGCCAACCGGGGAGCCTGCACCCAGGCCTGCCGCAGGCTCTACGAGTCAGACAACCAGAAAGGGTACTTCTTTTCCCCCGACGACCTCCAGCTGATCGACTATGTCCCAGCCCTCGCCGAGGCCGGCATAGACTCCTTCAAGATCGAGGGCAGGATGAAATCCGCCGAATATGTGGGCACGGTCGTGTCCGCGTACCGTCACCTCCTGGATCATTTGGAGGACGACAAGGATAGAGCTCTCACCAAGGCCCGCTCCATCCTCCAGGCGGATTTCGCCCGCCGCAAGACTGCCTTTTTCATGGAAGGGGGGAACCCCGTCTATATCCATCCCGAGCAAGCAGGCGGGACGGGCATAGCACTCGGCAGGATACGGGACGCGAGGACCTTGGGAGAGGAGCGCTGGGCTCTGCTTTCGAGCTTCGAGGGCTTGGCCGAGGGCGATTCGCTCCGGATCCACCGCTCCGACGACTCGGGGAGGATCACTGCTAAGATAAAGGGAGTCCGCTACCAAGCCGAAGGAATGCTCCTCAAGGTTGAGGGGGACTGGCGGCAGAATGACGAGGTGTATCTCGTCCAGACCGCGTCCATGGCGAGGCGCTACAAATCTGTCTTGCCCAAAGGTCTGGATAGGTTCCGCGCCTTTCCCTCGCGAGACAGCGCCCCTCCTCCCCGGCTGGCATCTCCTTCGAAGAAGCCCGCGGCGCCGTTGAGCCCGGGTTTCTACGCTTTGGTAGGCAAGACAGCCGACCTCCACGCCGTCCTGGCGGCCAATCCCCAGAAAGCCATGCTCGTCTTCGACAAGCTCAACGCCGAGTCTTTGCGCAAAAACGAGACGACCATACCCTATAAGCGCGACAGGCTCGTCCTCTGGCTCGATCCCTACTACCCGGAAGCCGACGCCTCCTGGCTCGAGCCCGAACTCGAGTATTGGATATCGAAGGGCGTACGCTGGATGGTCGTCAACAATCTGGCGCATTTCTCCATGCTGAGGGGAAAGGATCTCGAACTCATCGCTGGACCCTGGCTCTACGCCTTCAACTCCTGGTCGGCGAGCTTCATCCTCGAGCAGGGCTGCGACTATTTCATTCCGCCCCTCGAGATCTCGAAGCAGAATTTCATGCGGATGCTGGAGCGGATCCCGCCCCAAGCGGCCATGCCTATCGTATTCTCCTACCCCCAGCTCTTCAGGATGAGGGGGGATCTCTCAGCGGCATACGACTCCTCCAGCTTTCTCGATAGGGATGGGAGCGCCTACAGGCTCGAAGGGCGCAGGGATTACAGCCTCCTCGTGCCCGAAACACCCTTCTCCATCATCGACCGCACTCCCTTCCTCAGGAAGGAGCGGGTGGACAAGTTCATCCTCGACTTCTCGAACGCCAGCCCGGCCAAGGGCTTCTACAGGGACATCGCCAAGGCGGCGGCCGAGGCTCGCGTCCTGCCCGAGACTTCCCGCTTCAATTGGAAGGACGGATTCTACAATGAAGAGGAAAAGGATCTGATGAGAGGGAGCGAAGGCTCCCCCAAGCGAAAACCCTAGGTTTTTCCTTGACTCGCCGGATAGGCGGATGTATTCTGGCTTGGGTTTTTCCAATCATTGAAACGCCGTTTCAGTCCAAGAAAAGGACGGTAGAGATATATGAGCGAATCCGCCGGCAAGGCCTTGGAGATTCTTTTTTACCTGGCCAAAGTGGGCGAGGACGTGAGCCTCGCTCGCATGTCTAAGGATACGGGCGTCAATAAAGCCACGGCTCTCCGCTACCTCTCCGTCCTGGAATCCAAGGGAGTCGTGGAACGCCGCCCCGGGGGCTGGTCGCTCGGCCTGGCCCTTTTCGAACTCGGTTCGAAGGTGCCCGTGCGGGCCC
The DNA here is from genome assembly GCA_036567645.1 of Rectinemataceae bacterium. GTDB lineage: Bacteria > Spirochaetota > Spirochaetia > Treponematales > Rectinemataceae > JAPLSO01. The sequence goes on from DATCUA010000358.1 coordinate 20,254, forward strand.
TGGTAGTCGAGCGAGTGCGCCCAATCATAGAGCGCCTGGCGAGGGAATCGGGCGAATCGGCCAACCTGGCCTGCCTCGCTGGCGATTCGGCCATCTACCTGGACCGAGCCGAGGCGTCGAACCGCAGCCTGCGGATGCGGGTGGCTCCGGGCGACAGGCTCCCCCTCTACTGCACGGGAGTGGGCAAGGCTATCCTCTCCCAGTTGCCCGAGGAGAGGATGCGGGCCATCCTCGGCTCATCCCCCCTGACCAAGATAAACGATGCTACCCTCACCGAGCCCGAGGACATAATCCGAGAAGCCCGGCGCGCGCGGGAGCTGGGCTACGGGGTGGACAGGGAAGAGTACGAACTCGGTCTTACCTGCATAGCCATTCCCATCCACCTTCCCGGATCGGATTTCGCCGGCGCGATCAGCGTATCGGGTCCGTCGGCCAGGATGAGGGTACCCGGGGCCAAAGAACGGTTTCTCAGCCTGCTCAAGGCGGCGGCCGAAGATGCGCTCCATGCTCTCAGGCCGCATGATTTCGATACTGTGCCCAGCTTTGTCGGAGCGAGTGTCAATGCGGAGCGCGAAGGCGCCTGAGAATCTCTGCATAAAAATGGTGATCCAAGAATCCCATTCAGTCAACAGTTTTTTATCGGTTCAAGCCGCCATAAGGCATTCTGTTCCATCCTATGGAACAAGAGCGGAGGCAGGCAAGGACGCGTGAGCCGATGCTGTCCTGGAGTACACCCTGGAGTACGAATGGAAAAGCGCCTGGGCGCCCTTGGGCAAAGATGTAGCAGTGCCGCAAGGGCGCTCACTTTGACCGATACCCGACAAACTCTTCAGAATACCGCCGCCTCGGCGGGGACTTCAGCCTCCTCCTGGATTTCCTCGGCTTCCTGCCCTGCGGACTCCTCCGCCTGAGGGCCGTGCTTGCGAGGGCTGAACTCCACATGCTCCGCCACGATCTTGACTTTGGCTTTCTGCTTGCCCTCCGAATCCGTCCAGCGGTCCTGCTTCAGCCTGCCCACCACCCTGACGCCTCTGCCCTTCTTGAGGTACTGTGAGCAGGTGGCTGCCAGCCTCGACCAGGCTTCCACATCGAAATAGGACACTTCCTCCTCCAGGCCCTGCTCTCCGGATTTGAAGTAGCGGTTGGTGGCCAGCGTGAAGGCGCATACCTGGCTCCCCGAGGGGAGGGTCTTCGTGCTGGGATCCCGAACGAGATTTCCCTCGACGAGAATGGAATTGAGCGCGTTCATCGTTCCTCCTTATCGTCCATAGGGCTCCGGTTCCGGCCGCGGTTCCAGGCCCGGTCCCCGCATTAGTGGAAACGCATCGCAGGCCCCTCCGCGATTCAAGGCTCAGGACCTGGCAGCGTCAATATCTGGCAGCGACAATATCCGGCCGCCATCCCCGGGCCCGTCCTTTCATGCGTGGGCACCCCTCTGCTATAGTCAGGCCATGGTCGACTATTCGAGCTACCTCTCTCCCTATTCATGGCGCTACGGCTCGCCTGTCATGCGCTCCCTCTGGAGCGAGCGGCACAAGCGCGAACTCTGGCGAAGGCTCTGGGTTTCGCTGGCGAGGGTGGAATCGGGCTTTGGCCTGGTAAGCCCATCCCAGGTGGAGGAACTCGAATCGCGGGCTTCCCTCGTGGACATGGAACGATCTCTGGCGATCGAGGCGGAGATCCGCCACGACCTCATGGCGGAGATCAAGGCTTTCGCCGAAATATGCCCGGCCGCGGGGGGAATCATCCACCTGGGCGCCACCTCTATGGACATCGAGGACAATGCCGACGTCCTGAGAATGGGAGAAAGCCTCGACCTGGCCATTTCCCGGGCCGAGGGCCTCCTCGATCTCTTCGCCTCGCGGATAGAAGCTACGGCCGAGTTGCCTGTCATGGCGTTCACCCACCTCCAGCCCGCCGAACCGACGAGCTTGGGCTACCGCTTCAGCGTATGGGCCCAGGACCTTCTCATGGCTACTGAAGACCTGATAGCCGTCCGCAGATCCTTGCGTGGCAAGGGCTTCAAAGGGGCTGTGGGCAGTTCCGCTTCCTACGCCGAACTATTGGGAGCCGAAAATCTGCCCGCCTTCGAAGCCAGGATGGAAGCCGAGCTGGGCTTGACGTTCTTCCCCGTCACCACCCAGACATCGACCCGAATGCAGGATTATCGCGTGCTTTGCGCCCTTGCAGGTCTCGGGGCCGCGTTGCACAAGATGGCCTTCGATTTCCGCGTTCTCCAGTCCCCGCCCATAGGTGAGTTTGCCGAACCCTTCGGGAAGCGGCAGGTGGGTTCCTCGGCGATGCCGTTCAAGCGCAACCCCATAGATGCGGAAAAGATTGACTCCCTGGCCAGGCTCCTCTCATCCTATCCCCAGACAGCCTGGAGCAACGCGGCACTCTCTCTCCTGGAACGCACTCTGGACGATTCGGCCAATCGCAGGACTATCCTGCCCGAAGCCTTCCTCATAGTCGACGAAATCCTCCTGACGGCGACAAAGATCCTCGAAGGTCTAGTCTTGGACGAAGAAGCTATGCGCCGCACCTATGAGCGCTATGCCCCCTTCTCCTGCACTGAGCGGGTACTCATGGCCATGGCCAAAAAAGGAGCGGGCAGGCAGGAGACCCATGAACGGCTCAGGTTGCACGCTCTCGCGGCCTGGGATGCCATCAAGAGGGGAGGGGCCAATCCCCTCTCGCACCGTCTCGGAGCAGATGCCTTTTTCGTTGATGCCTTGGGTTCCGAGACTCTCGAGGCGCTCATGGATCTCAAAGGCTATCTGGGAGACTCAGTGCGGAGAGCGAAGGATTTTGCCGCTTTCCTGAAAAGAAGGCGTTCTGGAGAAAGCCGCGGAACTTGACGAGGAATCTCCGAAGGTGATATCACTTCGTATGGAAATACAGGTTCCTGTCTATCGATATACCATTCGGGAGCTGAGGCCGGGGGATAGATCCTCGGGCGCGGTTCTAAGGGCGCTGAGGAGGCTGGGCCTGGACAAGGTCCGCGCCGTCCGGCGCTCGGAAGTTTTTTTTGTGCGCGGGAACATTGCGCCCGAGGAGCTGCGTCTCCTCGGGCGCTTTCTTTTTTCCGACCCCGTGATCCATGACTTCGAGCTGGCTTCCTGCCCATGGAAGCCCGAGTCGGGTAGTCAGGCTGTCGAAGTGGCTTTCCATCCGGGAGTGACCGACCCCGTGGCGGAAGAGATCCTGCGATCCGCCCGCGAACTGGGCATAGACGGCATGGACGCCGCCGCTACAGCCTTTCGCTACGAATTGGATTGCGCTCCTGGCGAGAGCCTCTCGGAGCGGGAACTCAGAGCCGCAGCCTCGAGAGTTCTTTCCAATCCCGTGGTCCAAAGCTATGCGCTCGGCTCCATCGAGCCAGCCTTTCCCCAGAAGGCGGCACCGAGCCCCGAAGTTTTACGCATACCCATCCACGCCATGGACGATGCCGCCCTCGAGGCGCTCAACGACGAACGCCGTTCCGCCCTCGATCCAGAAGAGATGCGCGCCATGCGGGCGTACTTTTCCTCGAAGGGCAGGCCCTGTACCGACGTGGAATACGAAACCATCGCTCAGACCTGGAGCGAGCATTGCTTCCACAAGACCTTCAAGGCCCTGGTCGAGGTGGACGGGGGAGAAGGATACGGGCTCCCGCCCATGGTGGACAACATTCTGAAGACCTACATCAAGGCGGCCACCGACGAGATCGGCGCCCCGTGGGTGATTTCGGCCTTCAAAGACAATGCCGGCATCCTGGATTTCGATGGAGAGCACGACATCTCGATCAAGGTTGAAACCCACAACCACCCCTCGGCTATAGAGCCTTTCGGCGGGGCCAATACGGGGGTTGGGGGCGTCATACGGGATGTCATCGCCGTCTCGG
>DATCUA010000359.1:0-3462 GCA_036567645.1 Rectinemataceae bacterium
CACCACATAGCCGATGAGGGCGCCGACGGCGAATCCCGTCAGCAGCGCCCAGAAGAAGGGTACTTTCAACGTGAGGACCATGTAGCCGGCGAGATAGCCTGAGATGGCCATGTTGGCGATGGTTATGAAGTGCAGATGAGCCACCCTGTAGGGCAGATAGATAGCCCAGGTCATGAGGATGTTCACCGCCGTGATCGAAAGGAAATAGTACAGGGGCAAGGGCACGGGATCCTCCTTTAGACCTTGATCCCGAAGAGGCCTTTCGGCTTCCACAGGATGACGACGAGCATGACGACGAAGGCGATGGCGTTGGACCAGCTTCCGGCGAAATAACCCTGGATGAGAGCCTCGATCACGCCGAGAGAGAGGCCGACAACCAATCCGCCGACGAGGTTGCCGAGGCCGGCGACGATGGACACGGCGAGAACCTTGTGGGCGAGCATGTCGCCGAGTCCGGGAGATGCGGAGTGGAGGAGCATGGCGATGAGGACGGCAGAGAGGCCGCCCATGATGCCTGCCAGGGCGTAGCTCTGGAAGCCCGTCTTCACCAGGGGGATGCCCACGAGCCGCGCACCTGCTGGATCTTCGGCTATAGCCCTGAAAGCCCTGCCGGCCCTCGTCTTGTACAGGAGGATGAAGAACACCGAAACGGCCAAGGCTCCGATGAGAACAGACCAGACCTGTCCCACCTGGATGCTGATGAGGCCGACCCTGAATAGAGGCGCGCTTCCGGTCAGGATTTCAGGGAAGGTTATGGGAAAGCCGTGGTTGAACTCATGGGAAAGCACGTCGGTGATGACGAATCCCATCCCCATGGAGACGACCATGGTGGCGTTGACGTCCACCTCTCCCCTGTTCTTCATGACCTTCTGGAAAATGGGGGAGCTCAACACATTGAGGAGGATTGATGATACCACTCCCGCGAGGACGCCGAGGAGAAGGTTGTTGTTCGTCGCGTTGAGCACGACCCAGGTGATGTACATAGAAAACACCACGACTTGGGGATAGGCGAAGTGGATGATCAGGGCGACGAGGAGGAGGAGGTTGAATCCCGTGGCGAGGAGCACGTAGATGCTTCCCAGGGAAATCCCGTTCAATATCTGCGCTATGAATACCTGAAACATGGTCACGCTCCCAGATAGGCTGCTTTGACGCCCGGATCGGCGAGGAGACTCTCCGCTGTGCCGGAAAGGAGCACTGTGCCGGTTTCCAGCACGTAGCCGCGATGGGCGCACTTGAGCGCCTTGTAGGCGTTCTGCTCGGAAAGGAGGATGGTATAGCCTTCCTTGTTGAGCATCACGAGGATGTTGAAGATGTCGTTGACGACGATGGGAGCGAGCCCTATGGAGGGCTCGTCGACCATGATGAGCCGAGGAGCCGACATGAGGGCCCGGGCGATGGCGAGCATCTGGCGCTCCCCTCCGGAGAGTGTCCTCGCAACTTGGTTCTTCCTCTTTTCGAGAATGGGGAACCACGTGTACACGCGTTCGAGGTTCTTGTCCTTGTTGGCGAGGTTGTGGTGGGCGCCGAGGAGGAGATTGTCCAGGACGCTCATGGAGGCGAAGACCCCGCGTCCTTCGGGCACGAGGCAGATGCCGTCCCGTACGTTTTTATCTACGGGAACGCTGTCTATTCGACGGCCTTCGAAGGTGACGCTGCCCGAAGCCGGCTTGTTGATACCGAGTATGGTCGAGAGGAGGGTGGTCTTGCCGGCTCCGTTCGCCCCTATGAGGACGACGATTTCTCCCGGGTATACATCGAGATCGATGCCCTTGAGGGCATTGATGTGGCCATAGGAAACCTTGAGATCTTTGACGCTCAGGATCGGGCCGGCGCCCGCCTTGGCCAAGGTGTTTTCAGTCTGTGCCAAGATAGGCCTCCAGGACTCTGGGATTCTTCTGGATCTCGGCGGGGACGCCTTCGGCGATCTTCTGGCCGAAATTGAGCACGGTGACGATATCCGATATGCCCATGAGCATCTTCACGTCGTGGCTGACGCAGACGACGGTTATACCCATGTCCCTGACCTGTCGAATTATCTCGTCCACCTTTTCGATTTCCTTGGCGCCCATGCCCGAGGCCGGCTCGTCGAGGAGGAGGAGGGTGGGTTCGCTTATGATGGCCCGAGCTATCTGGACGAGCTGGCGTTCGGTCCACACCAGGTCTGCGGACCAGCGATCCATCGAATTGGTGAGGCCGGTGATCTCGATGATGCGCCTGGCTTTTTCCTCGATTTCCTTCTCCCGCTTCGATTTGGTAAATGGAAGCCGGAACATCGTATCAATGATGGCCTTGCCCTGGGGATCCTGGACGCCGGACATCACGTTCTCGAGGACGGTCAGGTTGGGCACGAGTTTGCCCGCCTGGAAGGTCCGGTGGATGCCCTTGTTGGCAACCAGATCCGCGCGTAAGCCCGTGATGTCCTCGCCCTTGAATACGATAGTACCCCCGTCGGGCTTCAAGACACCGGTGATGCAGTTGAACAAGGTGGTCTTGCCGCTTCCGTTTGGGCCGATGATCCCATGGATCGTGCCCTCTTTCACTTCCACATCCACCTTGTTCAGGGCTTGGAGTGCCCCGAAGTTCTTGCATAATCCTGTGATTTTGAGCATGGCGTGCATTCCCTTGTTCAGACTCGCTTCCCGCCCGGCACCGAGCCATGGGCCGGGAAGCGGCGCGCCTCGAGGGCGTTGGTATCATCGCGTTCCGCACGTTCGCCGACCGGAGCTCCGGGAAGCCCCTTCAAGCCGGATACCATCAGGCTCCCCCCTTGGAGACATGGATGGAGTCCAGGGTGCGCACGAGCCGAGTGAGGGTTTCGTTCACCGGTACGCTCAAGCCCAGAGCCTTGGCCTCGCGCAGGATGGCTCCGTTCATGAAGTCTATCTCCGATGCCCTGTTCTTCTGGAAATCCTGGAGCATCGAGGAGAAGTTGGCCCCTGTCTTGGCCGCGACTTCGTAGACCGTAGCCAGGGGGTCGGCGTAGGTGAGGGTTATCCCCTTGGCCCGCACGACTGCCAGGGCTTCCGCCACCAGGTCGGCCATGACAGCCTTTATGTCGGGATAGTCGAGGAGGGCGCCGTTCTTCACGCCCAGGAGGGCGGTGAGCGCGTTGATGCCCACATTGATGAGGAGCTTGGACCAGACCATCCCTGCCACGTCCTTGTCCACGTGGACTTCGAACCCGGCAGCGGATAGAGCCTCGGCAAGGGGCTCGAGCCTGGATTGATCCCCGTTGGACATGGCCATGTGGGTGGGGCCTTTCCCCGCGTGCCGGATCCTTCCCGGGCCCAGGAAGGTGGCTCCCTGGGAGGTGACGCCCGCGGCCGTGCGATGGGCGCCAAAATGGCGCCGCAGGATTTCCTCGTTGCCCAGGCCGTTCTGGAGAGTGAGGGCTATGGTGTCGGGTTTGGCCAGGGCTTCGAAGGCCGCCGCCGCTTCATCCGTGGACGTGGATTTGAC
>DATCUA010000360.1:0-8354 GCA_036567645.1 Rectinemataceae bacterium
TGAGATGATCCAGGTGCGAATGGACATTCCCGTCCGAAAAGAGGCCCATAAAATGGAGGGTTCCTCCCTGGAGCGCCCTGGCGGTAGCTTTTTTCCACGCGTCTCCTTGGAATATAGCGCCCGTTGCTATGGATGTGGTCACGAGCAGTGCGCCCTGGGAGAATATCCTCCCGCAGCCTATGGCGTTGTGCCCCACTTCGGAGTTGCCCATATCCTCGTCGGAAGGCAGGCCGACGGCCCTGCCATGCGCCTTGAGCCTGGTTGCGGGACAGCCGGCCTCGAGGGATCTGAAATTCCTCATATCGGCCGAGGCTACTGCATCGCCATCTGGATATTTCCCGTATCCCACCCCATCCATAATCACGAGGACGAGAGGTCCCCTGCGGCCCTTCCAGCGCGGATTCTTATCGAGAGGATTCAGCATGAGAACTCCTTATCACTCGCCGAAGTATTCGATGAGGGTGTCGATCTCCAGTTCGCCCACGCTGGTCCTGTAGTCGAGAAAAGGAAGACCGACGACGGAAAATGCGCGCACGGCCACAGCTCCCCTGGATTCGATCATCGCCCTGGTGGCGTTGATCGTCCCGCCTGTGGCGATGAGATCGTCCACGATCAGGAAGCGAGACCCGGGCACTATGTCGTCGGCATGCATCTGCAACGTGGCGCTGCCGTATTCCAGGTCGTAGGTGCGCTCGACCGTTCGGCCGGGAAGCTTGCCCTTCTTCCTCACGAGGAGGAGGGGAAGCCCGAGCCGGTAGCAGAACGGAGAGGCGAATACGAAGCCCCTCGACTCTATGGCGGCGACCGCGTCTATCTCCATGTCCTTGTAGAGCTTGACCATCGCATCTATGCAGTATCCGAATGCGCTCGGATTGGCTAGAAGACTGGTGATGTCGTAGAAGAGGATGCCTGGTTTCGGGAAATCGGGCACCTTGCGTATCGCATCGTCGAGATTGAATCCTTCATTCTCTTGAATCGTCTTAGCCATGTTCCGCCTTCTGTCGAGCACGATAGGAAGACGAATTATCCCTTCCGCCCGGATTCCTGTCAAGAATGGCAGGGGTCCGCTTTCACCGTGATAGGACGATCAGATCGACAAGGCCGACTGCAAGCGAGAGAGCGGCCGACACCCCGAGTCGAATGAAGCGCTCCGTAGTGTCTACAGCTGCGGAGTACTGGTTCTTGAAAGGCCATGGGGCGTATTGGACATCGAATCCGCTGACGAGAAACCTGCCCGCGTCGAAAGCGAAATCCGTATAGAACACGGCGAAAGGCAAAGCTCCAGCGCTGACTATAGCCAAGCGGCCTAGGACGGAGCCAGTCTTTCGCTCATCTGCTTTGTGCGCAAGCGGCTTGGCTTGGGCATTCGTGCCCGAGTAGGTCCTGGGGATCGGGCTGTATCCGCTGGCATTGTTCATGCTAATGCCCTGCAAGCCGGATTCCCCTGTTCCGTTAGCCTGCGCGCCGAGGGAGGTGGTTGAATATGCGAGGAATAATGCCATGCACGCAACTGTCAGACTGCAGGAACGAATCCAACGCGCGCGTATCATCGCAACCTCGATCCGAAAATCGCGGTCCCTATCCGAACCATGGTAGAACCTTCTTCTATAGCCGTTTCGAAGTCCGAGCTCATCCCCATGGATAGCTCGTCCATTCCAAGCAGGGGATAGCGTTTCCTCGCCTCCTCTAGGGCTTTCCTGGCTCGAGAAAAAGCCTTGCGCTGAAGAATGATCGAATCCGTGAAAGGAGCCATGGTCATGATTCCGCAGAGCCTGAATCGTGATGCGGCTTCATGCTCGGAGAGGAATTTTTCGATGGCGGCAAAAAGCTCCCCAGCGCTTGAAAAACCGGATTTGCTCTCCTCCCCTGTGCGTAGTTCGAGATAGAGGCCCATGCCGTGCCTGGCTGCGGAGGAACGGGAGAGGATGGCTTGGAGAAGAGCGATGGAGCCGACCGACTGGATTGAGTCGAAGAACCCAAGTGACTTGCCCACCTTGTTCGTCTGGAGATTGCCTATGAGATCGACTCGGCATCCAGGCCAGGATTCCCGAAATCCTGCTGGGATCTTGCCCATGGCTTCTTGCACCCTATTCTCCCCGAATAGCTCGACTCCCGCTGCTATCGCCCTCTCTATCGCCTCGAAGGGCTGAAACTTGCTGACTGCCATCAGAGAAACCGATCCCGGCTTCCTCCCAGAGCGAGCTTCAGCCCTCGCAATCCGCTCCTTGATCCTGGCTATGTTATCCTCTATTTCGGATTCCTTCATTCTGCCTCCAGCTTCCACACGACGAGGCTTCTCGAGCCGGCGAAATCCGCGACCGACACTTCCAGGAGATGCTGTCCTCTGGGGATGGCTATGGCTGCTATCTTTATGCCCCATTCGCGGTCGAGTATCGATGTGGAAGGAGCGGCGAACCCGAGAAAGGAAAGACCCGCTTCCGCGCCCCGGGCAACATCGAGGACATGATCCGCCAGGCTCCTGCCGTCCATGCTGGCCGTGTATCGGTAGATGCCGCTCGCCTGGCCGCCCGCAATGGGATCTTCAGCCCTGACGTAGAGATCATAGGTGCCTTGCCTCAACTTGGTCTTCGTTTTAGCGGAGGGGATGTACTCCAGCCGGATATTCTGTCGTTGAAGAGCCAGGCCATCGATACGCGGCTCATGCTTGTCGGTCGGGATGACGGAGAGAAGGAGGGGATTCATCCATGCGGCTGTCCGGGAGTCGTATACAGACAGCGAATAGCGGGTCTGAGATTCGCGTGCATCGAGCTCTCCAAGCCTGGTTCCGGCTTCGAAATTCCTTATTCCCGCATCAGGTTTGTAGTCCGCTCCGAAATACGCGAGAACGATTCCATCCGCATGTGTATAAGCCCCGATATTGCCTATGGGACGAGGCAGTCCGCCTATGAGCGGAATCCCGGTCTGGATGAAGAGAAGGCTCCCCGAGCTACCAGCGAGGATATCCCCGCTCGGGGCCTTCATCTCGACATGTCGGGAAAGGTAGGGCTTGGAGGCGGGGCTGTCAGAAACGGGAATCCCGAATGCGCTTGCGATAGGAGGTATCGGCCCCAAGGCTGGCAACGTAGCGCCTGGAATCCAGCTTATGGAGAACAAAGCGATTGCGAGTGCTGGAATCTTCTTGCGTTTTATCATCGCCCGACCTCTTTTCTCTCTGCGTACACCCGCAGGCTCGTCTCGCCTGCTATGCTCACGTAGCCGCGCTCATCAGCCACGATGCCGCTCGCGCCATCTTCTACGCGTATCCAGGCTTCGAGGGCGCTTCCTCTCATGAGGCCGAACCTTCGTTCAGCTTTGGATGCCGCTAAGAAGGCTATCGCCGTATCGCCGAGGCGAACGAAGCGGAGACTGTCATCTTCACCGATCGTGCCTGAAAGCTGGAGACTAGAAGTCCGAGAGGCGGCATCATAGACAAGAAGCCCTGAGGCCGTCTGCATGACCGCCCAGGTGCCGTCTTGGGAAAAGAGGGCTTCCTGGGCCCTGAAGCTCGTGCGAGGGAGCCTGACCGAATGCGCAAGTCCCCAGCCCGAGCCCCTTTCTTCGAAGAAGAGAGCGTTCTGGGGTTCCTGCCCGTACAGGACGGCGAGCCTTTTCCCTTCTGGCGAAATGGCGACCCCGTAGACGCAGTCCCTAGCAGGAGGAGAACCGAAGGCGGATGGCCTGAGAAGCTCTAGGCCAGAATGTCCTTCTCTTTGAATGAGGATGGTTCCGTCCATGCACCCCCACGCCGAAGCCCTCTCGCCTATAGAAGACGAGGTCAAGAAAGAACCGAATTCCCATGACCACAGAAGTTTGCCTTCCGAATCGTATTCGCTCGCTCCTGATTGATCCATGCGTATGGCAAAGAGCCTGCCCGATTGCAAATACGGCAGGCCGCCTCCGGACAGGCTCCTTTTGGAGCCGAGCGACCTATCCCAGAGCTCGAGACTTCCGTTCTGAGTATTTGGCACGATGAGTCTGGAGCCTTCTTCCGCAGCCCCTTCAGGCCGCGCATAGTATTTGAGCTCGCGGCTTTCCAAATCCAGGAAGCCGAATCCAGCGGTCGATGAAAAGCTAATATCGGATTCTTTTCGCGCTGGTGCTTCCGCGAGCGATACGCGCGATTCCGGGAGGGTCAGGGTAGCCACGAGTTCTAGGGGAGAATTCCCTCCCAGCGGCCTATGAGCGAGGAAAAGATAAGCAAGAGCCGCCGTGAAAGCCGCGAGGCCAAGCCCGCTCCTGCGCTTCTTTCTGGATCCCCTGAGCACGCCCGGCTCCTTGTATCGTTGTATTCTGCGTAGCTGATGGTATATAGTGAATCGAGAAAGTGTCAACCTTCGGGGGCTCCGATGTCAGATGATAGCTTATTCGCTGCCGCCCTTCAGGCAGCCGAGAAGTCGTACTCTCCCTATTCCCATTTCAGGGTTGGAGCGGCACTGCTTTGCTCGGATGGTAAGGTTTTCGTCGGAACCAATGTGGAAAATCGATCCTTCGGACTCACGATATGCGCTGAACGTAGCGCCATCGTCTCCGCCGTCAGCGCTGGCGAACGCGATTTCTCGGCTCTGGCCATAGCCACTCCTGACGCACAGGAGCCCGTGGGGCCCTGTGGAGCATGCAGGCAGGTGATCTCCGAATTCCTGTCCCCGGATTCCGCTATCGAGTTCGGAACCGACTCGGGAAAGCGGATTCGTCTCAAAATGTCAGAACTCCTCCCTTGGGACTCGCTTCAGAACCTCAAAGACCGTCCTTGCGGCTGAGCAGTTCTGCCGCGTGAGCCCGCGATATATCCCCAGATTTATCACCCGAGAGCATCCTCGCGATCTCTTCTTCCCTCTCCCCGTACGCGAGTAGCCGAACCGATGTTTGAGTCCTTTTGCCTTTCTGTACCTTCTCTACCCGGTAATGGGTATCGGCGCGAGCCGCGATCGTGGCGAGATGAGTTACGCAGAGCACCTGCCGCGATGCCGAAATCTCTCTCAGGTACTCTCCGACTGCCAAGGCTACTTCGCCTCCGATCCCCGTATCTATCTCGTCGAAGATGAGGGTACTGATAGAATCACCGGCCGAGAGGACAACCCGCAGCGCGAGGGCAAGCCGAGAGAGCTCTCCTCCCGAGGCTATCCGGGAAAGGGGCTTGAAGCCTTCCCCTGGATTGGGAGCGAGAAGAAAAGCAACCTCGTCCTTGCCCAAAGGCCCCATGACAATCTTTCCTTCCTCGTTCTTCCTCGTTTCAACCTGCACCGAGAACCGGGCGCCTCCCATGCCAAGCCTCGCGAGAACGGCTTCCATCCTCGCTGCCAGAGCGGATGAAGAATGCTTCCTGCGTTCGCTCAAGGTTTCGGCGAGCGCCAAGGCCCTGTTCCTGAGTTCCGAGAGTCTTGCTTCCATGCGGCTTCGTTCTTCCGCCCAGGTGTCTAGCTCACGCAGGCTCGACTCGGCGCGGGAAGCCATTTCGAGGATCGCTTCCAGGCTCTGTCCGTAGCGCCTCTTCAGCCGCTTCAATTCGGCTTGGCGGTTCTGGATAGCCTCCAGCCTCTCTGGATCGAAACGGATTTTTTCAAGGCTCGAAGCGAGCGATGAAGCGACATCCTCGAGATCCAGGCTCAGGTTCTGGAGGCGCGAAGCCTGTTCGCCAAGGCGCGGATCTATATCCGAAGCAGCGTCCAAGCCAAGCCTGGCTTTGCGCAGAAGCGCCAATGCACCTGTTCCTTGCTGGGGGCTGATCGCATCGAAAGCCTGTTGGACTTCGGCGAAAAGCCTCTCGTGTTGGCTCAGTATTTTTTCTTCTCTGGAAAGAGCTTCATCTTCTCCCGGCTTTATCCGAGCCTGCCGTATCTCCTTGGAAGCGGCGGCAAGACTTTCGGCGGCGCTTTCCTTCTGTTCGGCTTCCTTCTTCCTCGCCTTGTATTCCTTGCCGAGGGATGTCCACGCTGTATAGGCTTCGAAGTACGCTCTCAACGCCTCGGCATTGCAGGCGAACCCGTCGAGCAAGCCGAGGTGTCGGCTCTCGTCCATGAGGCTCTGATGTTCGTGCTGTCCGTGGAGATCGGCGAAGATGCCGGTGAATTCTGCAAGCTCCGATCTCGACACGGCCTGGGACTGGATATAGGCGTAGGATCGCCCCGAGCGCTTCATGCCTCGCCTCAGGACTACCCTGCCCTCCTCTGCTTCGATGTCCCTGGCTTCGAGCCAGGCCAAGGCCTTGGGGATCGAGGCGAGGGCCAGGGTTGCGGAGACCGAACATTCCTCCGCGCCCTCTCGTATGGATTCGGTATCTGCCCGTTCTCCGAAGAGGAAACTCAATGCGCCGACGACGAGGCTCTTTCCCGTCCCCGTCTCGCCTGTGAAGATGGATAGACCCGGGCCGAACTCCAGCTCGACCTCGTCGATGAGGGCGAAATCCCTGACACTCAAGCGCTCAAGCACGTATGTCTCCCGACCAGCCGAGTTTCGTCCTGAGGGCTTCGAAGAACTTGCTTTCCGGCGGGACTACGAGGAGCGAATCCTTGCGCGCCCTCGTGAACCTGAGCACATCTCCTTTTTCAAGGGAGAGGGTCTCCTGGCCATCCACCGTGAGCATGGCGCCGGATCGTCTAGTTTCCACGACGGAGATAGTGATGATTTCCGAATCCGGGAGGACGAGCGGGCGGGAGCCGAGGGTAAAGGGGCAGATTGGATTGACCACCATCGCTCCCATTTCGGGATGGAGAGCTGGGCCTCCTGCGGCTAGATTGTATGCCGTGGATCCTGTCGGGGTTGCAACTATGATGCCGTCCGCACGGTAGAATCCAAGCCTGTCGTCGCCAAGGTCGAGGCTGAGCCGCACCATCTTGGCAATGCCCTGCGAGGATACGACTCCGTCGTTGAGGGCAGTATACTTGCCAATCGATGATTCTCCCCGCATCGCCTCGATCTCAAGCATCATACGTTTTGAAGGCCGAAGCTTTCCTTCCTGCCAAGCATCCAGGCTCTCCATCCACGAGGTTCGCGTGTTAGCAGCTATGAAGCCCAGTGTGCCCAGATTGACGGGGAGAATCGGAATTCCAAGCTGGGCGTCTAGCCGTGCAGCGTACAAGAGGGTTCCGTCTCCGCCCAGGCTCACGATGAGATCCTTCCCTGCGAAAACTGGAGTGCCTGCGGGCGCTCCTTCGAATCCGAAAGATTCCACGTTCCAGCCCCTCGTTTCCAGGGCTGTTTCGACCAGCCTGCTGAATGCGGCCGCGTCATCCTTCAGGAGGTTTGCGACGATCAATGCCGATTTGCTAGCCATTATATCCCTCGACTCCTCACGGCAGTGTCGCGAGCACCTTCTCCAAGATCCTTGCATCGGCAAGGGATATCCTGTCGTGCAGGGGGAACAAGACGCATCGCAGGGCAAGAGAACGAGATCCGGGGCAGATACTAGGCTGAAATTCCGGCCCCGAAACCACGGATTGCTCGAAAGCGGGAGCCGCCTCTACCCCATTTTTTTTTGCGTGGATGATGACATCGCGCATGCCCGACTCGAGCAGAACGGGGAAGGCAATTCTGCCCATGTCGCCTTCTTCCTGCTGGCGCAGGGGTCTATGCCTGGTGCGGGCTACCTGGATAGAGAAGCGCTCTTCGAGCTCGGATCTTCGGCGTATAGATGACGGCATATCCTTCAGCTGGGCTATCCCCAGGGCAGCATTGAAATCCGTCAGAGCGAGTTCGGGGCATGTGTTCTCTGAGATGTCGCGAACTATCTGGGCTTCCTTCTTTTCTTTAGAAAAAAGGATGGCTCCGCCACCCGCCGTCACCAACGCTCCTTGTTCGAGCGCGTAGAACGCGAAGGAGCCATATTCTCCTGGAAACATTCCCCTCCTGGAAGCGCCGAGCGCTTGGGATGTGTCTTCGATAACCGGCATATCCAGTTCAGCGGCCGTCTTTGCGGACGGAAGGATGCCGAAGGGTTCGTAGAGCATGAGTACTCTCACACCGGACATATCCTCGGCGCGGGGGAGAATCGGCTCCATGGTCTGGGGATCATGGTCGTAGTACCAAGGCTCGAGTCCGGCATCTTCCACAGCCACGGCGTGATAATAGGGTGCAAGCGCGCTTATGCCAACCTTTGCACCCCGTTCCAGCCCGAAACGGCGCAAGATGAGCGATATCGCCGTATGGGGGCTCCTGAAGGCGGCTGCGGCTTCGTAGCCAAAGACTTCCTTTGCTGCCTTGATGAATCTGTCGGAGTACTCGCCAGGGCCGACCGAATCAGTCACCATGCACGCCAGCACGGCGTCCATTTCCTTCCGCCTGATGAATGAACTGAAAAGAGGTATCACGGCATCATTCTATCATCGGCGTAGCGCCATGAACAAGGTTTCGC
This sequence comes from Rectinemataceae bacterium, assembly GCA_036567645.1. Lineage (GTDB taxonomy): Bacteria > Spirochaetota > Spirochaetia > Treponematales > Rectinemataceae > JAPLSO01. The sequence goes on from DATCUA010000360.1 coordinate 8,348, forward strand.
CTGTCGT
>DATCUA010000361.1:0-2887 GCA_036567645.1 Rectinemataceae bacterium
GCTACCGAAGGTGCCGACGCCACCTCGTCCGCCACGGAGTGAATGCGGGTTCGGCGTTCTGCATCTGTTGGGTGGTGGTCCAGGAGGGAACATGGATAGCATCTGTATCCACAACGCTACGGTGATAGCCGGTTATGCGCAGATGCCGGAGAGCGCCGTCCTCGTCGAGGGCGACACGATCGTAGACGTTTTCTCCGAACGGCGATTCCTCCAGCGTAGCTTCGGCCCGTCCGACAGGGTGATAGACGCTCATGGCGCCTATCTCGTACCCGGGCTCATAGATTCCCACATCCACGGGATCGGGGGCTACGGGAGCGAGGATTTGGAGGCGGAGTCCATCCTGGGCATGTCGGAGCGCCTGGGAGCCCTCGGAGTGACCGCCTTCTGCCCTACTCTCTACCCGATGTCCGAAGAGGACATGACACGCGGCATTCGGGCCATAGTCTCGGCCATGGGAAGGGAAAAGGGAGCCCGCATCCTGGGCGTACACATGGAAGGGCCCTTCATATCCCCCTCCCGCCTGGGCGTGCAGAGGGAGGAGTTCGTCCGCCCAGTCGACCTGGATCTGATGCACAGGCTCTGGGAGGCGAGCTCGGGCAAGATCGTCAACATGACCGTGGCGCCTGAGCTCAAGGGCATGAGGGAGCTCGCCCTCTACTGCAACAAGATGGGCATCGTGCTCCAGGCGGGCCATACGGACGCCACGTACGAGAATATGATCGAGGGCATGCAGGCGGGCATCAGGCACTCGACCCACTTCTTCAACGCCATGAGCAGGCTCCACCACAGGAACCCGAACGCCGTGGGAGCCATTCTGATCCAGCCCGATCTATCCTGCGAGATCATTGCCGACGGTCGCCACGTGCATCCCGACCTCATTCGCCTCCTCGTGCGCGACAAGCCGGACACCAACATAGTCCTCGTCACCGATTCCCTGAAACCGACGGAGCAGGGCCAAGGACCCTATGTGGCCAACGGAGAGGAAGTGTATCTGCAGGATAGGCTCTTCTACAGGAATCGCGACAATGTGATTGCCGGATCATCCTTGACTATGGCCGAAGGCCTGAAAAACCTTGTACAGTTCGGAATCCCCGTGGAAGCGGCGGTGAAGATGGCCTCGTCCAACCCGGCGAGGATCCTGAGGCAGGCTGGCTTGGGCGAGATAAGCCCAGGCTATTCCGCCGACCTGAGTCTGCTCGACAATGAATTCAAGGCAGTCTTGACGATGGTGCGGGGACGCTTTGTCGCCGAGGAAGGGGAAAGCATATGAGAGTGATCATCCAGCCCGACTCTAGCGGCGTGGCTTCCTGGGCCGCTAGCCATGTTGCATCCCGCATCAAGGCCTCTTCTCCGGGCAAGCCCTTCGTCCTCGGGCTTCCCACGGGTTCTACACCCCTCGGGATGTATCGAAAGCTCATAGAGTTGCACCGCGAAGGCCAGATATCCTTCCGCAACGTGGTCAGCTTCAACATGGACGAGTATGTCGGGCTTCCTCACGACCATCCCCAGAGCTACCACAGGTTCATGTGGGACAACTTCTTTTCCAAGATAGACATAAAACCTGAAAATGTTCACATCCTCGACGGCATGGCTATCGATCCCGATGCCGAGTGCGCGTCGTACGAAGCGCTGATAAAGGAATGCGGGGGAATAGACCTCTTTGTGGGCGGGGTCGGAGCCGACGGCCACATCGCCTTCAACGAGCCTGGTTCGTCCCTCTCTTCGCGCACGAGGGTGAAGACCCTCACTATGGATACCAAGATCGCCAATTCACGATTTTTCGGGGATGATCCTGCATCCGTGCCCTCGACAGCGCTCACCGTGGGAGTGGGAACGGTCATGGATGCCCGGGAAGTCATGATCCTGGTCTCGGGTCAGGCCAAAGCCCGCGCTCTGAGGCACGGGGTGGAATTCGGCGTGAACCACATGTGGACCATCTCGTGTCTCCAGCTTCATCCTCGCGCCCTCATCGTCTGCGACGAGGATTCCACTCTCGAGCTCCGAGTGGGGACGGTGCGGTACTTTTCCGAAATCGAAGCCGCCAACCTCGACACTTCGCGATTCTAGCCGAAGGCCGCATGGGAAAGGATTTCCCGTGCACGGTGCGCTTTTTCCCAGAAAATTGCCTACATCTTGGACGGTATCCTAGCCGGTATCCTGAGCGGATGCTCAAATCCCCATAGATTCGTGGTTTTATGATTATTTTGATTTGGCACGCTGATTGCATATAATTATTTGACGCGGAAACAGCGGGCCTTTAGGCACACGCTTCGGGATTCATGGCCTATGATGGTTTCCCAGATCCGCGATCACAAGGAAAAGGAAAGGAGAAAGGAAATGAAATCGAACAAGAAAGTAGCGATGATCGGGCTGGCGCTGATGGCGCTCTTGGCGGTGTCCGCGGCAGGAGCCGCCAATGCGCTCTACGGCAATGCCGCGGCCAAGGCCGACAAGGATCTCACGATTGAGGACATGCTCCTCTACGCAGCCCAGGACGAGTACCTGGCCCGGGGCGAGTATGTGGCCATCATGGCCAAGTTCGGCGAAGCCAGGCCTTTCAGCAATATCAAGGACGCTGAGGAAAACCACCTGAGCTGGCTCAAAACGGCTTTCGCCGCTCGCGGGATCGCCTTTCCGGCCGATGCTTCCAAATCGCATTTGATCGTGCCGGCCACGCTCAAGGAAGCCTTCCAGACGGGAGTGCAGGCGGAGCTCGACAACATAGCCATGTACGAGCGCTTCCTGACCAGCCCCCTCCTGAAAGACCCCAAGAACGCCGATCTCGTCGCTCTGTTCACGGAGCTGAAGAACGCCTCGGGCAACCATCTGAGGGCCTTCCAGAACCAGCTGGGCAAGTACTGAAAGGATGAAGGCCGCGCCCAGAGCG
>DATCUA010000362.1:0-1625 GCA_036567645.1 Rectinemataceae bacterium
TTTCCTCGATTATTAGCCCCAGGAGGGGACCGAAGGGAGTGTAGGCAGCCGGTCGCGAAGCGACACAAGGGGCCGTCCTTCCTTCGGGAAGGACGGCCCTTTCGTTTTTCTAGTCGCAAACAAACGATAGACGGAGGGAGGAAGACGGAATGAGGAATTCATTCGTATCGAAGGTGTTCGCCACGGAGACGGTGAAAATGGGGCCGGAGGAGGAGATGGTCCTGCGGGGCGGGAGAAATCTCTTCCACCTCCTGCCAAAAGCGTTCGCCGGGGTCTCGAAGATAGGCGTGCTCGGCTGGGGAAGCCAGGGGCCGGCCCAGGCCCAGAATCTCAGGGATTCCCTCGAGGGGACGGGGATACGCGTAAAGGTAGGCCTAAGAAAGGATTCTGCATCCTGGGCGGCCGCGGAAAAGGCTGGATTCACCGAGAGCTCGGATACCCTGGGAGAGATGATGGAGGTGGCATCGTCCTCGGATCTCGTCCTCCTTCTCATTTCCGACGCGGCCCAAGCCCAGCTCTACCCGCAGATATTCAAAGCTCTCAAGCCGGGAGCGACGCTCGGCCTTTCCCACGGCTTCCTGCTCGGCGTGCTCAAGATCGAAGGCCAGAGCTTCCCCCCGAACATAAACGTCATAGGGGTCTGCCCCAAAGGCATGGGCCCTTCGGTGCGCAGGCTCTATGTCCAAGGCAAGGAAGTGAACGGGGCGGGAATCAACAACTCTTTCGCCGTAGAGCAGGACGTGGACGGCAGGGCCACAGACTTGGCTTTAGGCTGGTCTGTGGCCTTGGGAGCTCCTTTCACCTTCAAGACCACGCTGGAGCAGGAATACAAGTCCGACATCTTCGGAGAGCGCGCAATCCTCCTTGGGGGAGTGCACGGGATCGTGGAATTCCTCTTCCGCCACTACATGGGCAGGGGGATGAGCCCAGAGGAAGCCTTCACCCGTTCTACCGACAGCCTCACCGGCCCCATATCCCGAACTCTGAGCCGTTCGGGGCTCCTGGGCGTGTACCAGTCGCTGTCCGAGGCTGACAAGGCCGTGTTCCGCAGGGCTTATTGCGCCGCCTACGCCCCGAGCTACGAGGTGCATTACGAGATCTACGCGGAAGTGGCTTCGGGCAACGAGATACGGTCCGTGATCCTGGCGGACGAGCGCATGAAGAAGATCCCCATGGGCAAGATCGACGGAACGTTCATGTGGAAGACGGGGGAAAAGGTGCGCGCTTCGCGTGTGGATTCCAAGATCCCCCTCGATCCTTTTACCGCTGGCGTCTATCTGGGCTCCATGATGGCCCAGGTCGATCTGCTGGCCGAGCGCGGCCACGCATACTCGGAGATCGTCAACGAATCGGTGATCGAGGCTGTGGATTCTCTCAATCCCTTCATGCATTACAAGGGCGTTTCCTACATGGTGGACAACTGCTCGGTTACGGCGCGCCTCGGCTCCAGGAAGTGGGCTCCCCGCTACGACTACATGCTCACCCAGCAGGCCGAGCCCCTCTGGGCCCAGGGCAAGGGAGAGGATGAGGCGCTTTTCGCCAGGTTCCTGGGCCATCCCGTCCACGAAGCCCTGGCCACGGCATCCTCGATGCGGCCGAGCGTCGACATCGCGGTAGGAGGCTGA